>JAYTZS010000438.1:0-7289 GCA_043741885.1 Bdellovibrio sp.
AAGGTCATCAAATGGAAAGGCCTCTCACCGGCTTCCACTTGCACCACCACTTCGCCTGTGAACACGGTGACGATCATTCTCTCGGTCTGATAGGAGAGATCCAGATCCGAAAATTTTTCTTGAGTCATGCGAGAGATCAGCTCAGTAACGGTGTCGCGAGAAACATTGAGGCCTATCAAATCTCTTTTCAATCTCTGCAAAGCCACCGACTGGGTGATCCTTGCCAGGTATTGCAACTGAACCGGGTACTTCTGTAAAATGAGCTCGATTGGATTCCATGGAAGCTTGAGGAAATAGCACTTGGATTCGCATTGCCATTCATATTGCCACTGGGTTCCGTGCAACAAGAGAACTTTCAGCTCTAAGGATTGGCCAAAGCTCAAACGGTCCACTTCGAAAAGCGAGCCCCTTTGTCTTAGAGTCATCTCACCCTCTAGAACGAGGAAAAAGTGTTGCGGCTGCTCTTCTCTCGGAACACGTTGGAACGCTTCCACTTCAAGCACTTGACCTAGTTTTGTAATTTGCGAGATTTCAGCGTCACTGACAAACTTCAAAAAGGATTTCCGGATCAGTTTTTCAAAATCTAATTTGCCAAATTTCATAAATCATCACTCACTTGATGTCGATACAGTTCAGAATACTCGCCGCCTAACAACATGAGACGATTGTGATCGCCCTCTTCAATGATCCGACCTTGTTTCATCACAAAGATCCGATCAGCCCGACGAGCGGCTGAAATCTTTTGCACCACCATGACTGTGGTGCGATTTTGTTTTCGTTCAAAAATTCTCTCGGTGATAAATCCTTCGGCCTGAGGATCTAAATGAGCGGTCACCTCATCCAGCACCAAAACTTCGGGCTCCGAATACAGCACTCGGGTTAAAGCCATGATTTGCTTTTGCCCCGCTGACAGGCCAATTCCGAACTCTTTCATCACATAGGAATAATCACCTGGAAGCTTTTTGATAAATTGATGCGCATGAGTGGTTCGGCAGAGATCTTTGGTTTTTTTAAATTGCGGCTCTTCATCACCATAAGTGATATTTGAAACCAAAGACCCGGCAAACATGGTTGGAACCTGCGGAACAAAGCCCATTTGGGATTGGATCGAGGCTGGCTCAATCATTCGCGAATCCACATCATCATACAAAACTTTTCCTGACGACGGGTCGATTTGCCGAGAAATTAAACGAGCCAAGGTAGACTTTCCGCTGCCGCTTCTGCCGACAATGGCGATGCGCTCTCCAGGACTGATCTTGAACGACGCCTCGATCACTGAAAATGGCGACCGCTCCGAATAGCGATAGCTCACGCGATCAAACTGAACACTCCCCTTCAGACTCAGGGTTCTTAAAGTTTTTGTTCTTTGAAATCCTTGAGACATGGCCAGCTGACCCGGAACCGCGAAAAGCCCGGTCGTATTGAAGTTGGTGAAGTAGCCGGAAAGACCTTGAAAGGGCGAATTCAAATAGGACAAGTAAAGAGTCAGACCGAACAGTTCGGCAGGACTTGATCGATGATTGACTAGCTCTTTGCAGACAGTGTAGAGCGCGAGCACTCCACCAATTTTAAAAATCAGCTGTCCTTTTTGGCTGAGACCGATCATCCCAATCGAGTACTCTCCACTGCCAAGAGCCAGCTGCTTAACCACTGAATTTAATTTATTTTCTGCATGGGCCATGGTGTGGGTGGCTCGGATGCTGCGAAATCCGTGCACAATATCGACAAAGGAATCGATCACTTCTTGTCGGAGAAGGGCTGTGTTGACCTCGGTGAATCCACCTTTTTTTCGCAAATGATAAATAAGAACCAAAGCCGTAAAGATCGACACACCAAGAATAAACGTGGCCTGCCAAGAAAAGGATCCGATGATCAACAAGAAAAGAATAAGCATGAAAGCATAAAGGAATCTTTCAGTCCTCTCGAACTTCATCGCACTAAAGGCATAATCGAAAAGGGTCATTCGAGTGTACACCAGGCCGGCTCTCAAAGGGACTTGCGGGTTGGAAGCCGAGTTCAAATACAACTTATAGAAATAAGACTGAGCCGTGGTCTTGAGAGAAGACAAAATCTGTCCCGAATAAATATTCAGAGAATAAGAAGAGACTGCCTGAAAAATAAGGAACAGGCCGATTCCGACATAATAACCATAGATATGGGAGGAGCTGGTTTTCCCAATTGACTGATTCACCAGTCCAAACAGAAAGGATGGGACTGCAAGTACAACCAGACTTTGAAAAAATCGAAAGGTGATTAAGTTTTTAAATTCGTCAGCTGAAAGGTTGAGAAAAAAAGACAAAAGCGACTTTCCAACCTGTTCTGATTTTTCTGGGCTCAGTTTTGCGTCTTCTGGCAGAACCTCTCGCAAAGCAGGTCGCTTCACATCCACCAAGTTCATATTCCAGTTGTTAAAAAATTCGACTTCTGAGATAGCAATCAAGCCATGAACTGGATCCAGTAAAAACACATTTTTTTTTGAAGCTTTGAGAAAAATCGCCGGCCGTCCGTAAAAGTAAACCAATGATTTTTCAGGAACCACCTCAGATCTGCCGCCACGGCACCGGCGCAAATTTGTGACAAGGCCGACGTCTTCCAGGGCTGAGGCAAACTGCGAAAGATTGATCGAATCTTGCGAATCGCCAATTTTGCTGATGTAACTTTCATTTAAATCCAAGCGAAAAAGAACTAAAAAATTCCACAGGGTCGAGTGAAACGGCGAAAATGGAAACCCGCCAAAGCGAATCTGTGAGACGTCTCCTTGAAAGCCAAAAAATCGGAGCTTACCCAAGGACAAGCTTTTTGCCGGCAAGTAAGACTCTCGGTCTTCTTCTTGATTGGCTGATACGGAGACCTGAGACAGGCAGGGTTCTGAGGAAAGCAAAAGCAAAAGATCTGGCGAAAGCACTGCTTCTAGCGAAGAAATCGCGAGACTGTGATAGTAAACTGTATCGATGGTTTCCAGGCGAATCTTTTGGAAGTCCGGACGACCGGCAAAACCTACACCGAACCAAGAGCCGCTTTCGAAAACAAAGTTTTTCTGATCAAGTCCGTCGATCTGCAAACCAGTGATTCCGCCACTTTGAACAAAAGTCATTTGCGGCGTTTTTTGCTCAAACAGACTTCGCTTTTCAAGCATTTTCGGATTGGGTTCTATCTTGTCTAAAAGCTGAAATAGACTTTGAAGATCAATGTCATGGCCTTGAAGGTAAAAAAAGAAGTCTCTAAGTGCTCTTGAGGAATTGAGCAAGCGGAACTTGGCCATTGCCTGCTCGTCTTGAAAGAGATCGACAAATCCGGAACGATTGACCGTGAGAACTGTGGTGGTGTCCTGGGTGCTGTAACTCATCAAGGAGTCTTTTTTCTGAAGAACATCAGACACGCCGACGAATTCAAACGGCTCAACGTCAGAGACAAAAATTCGATCATCAAAGTTACCGATAGTCATCGATCTCTCGAAACGGTGATCAAGACTCATAAAAATTAGAAGACTTGGAGCTCCTTCAGAAATGACCTTTGCATCGCCGGGAACCTGTTTCAACTCGGCACTGGCGAGAAATTTATCAAGCGCCTCAGGAAAGAATCGAAAGGCACTAGAGGCAAGCAAATCCTTGCGGATTGCATCGAGGTCCCCAACCACTTCCATTTCAGAACTCAATCGCAATATTTCAGAATTCGATCGCAATGCTTCCATCAACTGTGCACTCGAAGATCTTCTTTGATACGAAAGATTGTTTTATAGAAAGTTCGCAAAAGAGTTTCTTGCTTTTTGGTCGTGCGAGCGCGAATTGTCATCCCGGTTAACAGCGGAAATGTCGACTCCCCTACTTTCAATTCTTGTTTCGATAAACTGACCCGAACGCGAAATCCGCGGTCCTGTCCATAGGCGGCTGGCTGCTCGTTTCCTTCGGCAGGGAGAATTTCACTGATTGTTCCCTTGATAAAGCCGTAATCGGACTCTGGGTAAGCGTCGATTGCCACGTCGACAGGATCACCGACGTGAACTGAGCCGATGTCTTTATTTAGCACTTCAATCGTCGCTAACAAGCGGTTGTCGATGGGCACCAGTTCCATCAGAGGCTGGCCATTGCCAATCATTTCTCCTGCGCCTTTGACTCGAATGTTGACTATTTTTCCGTCGAAGGGAGCTTTGACACTGGAGGCTTTTGAAACTTCACTGAAGCCATTGCCAACATCTTTGGTCTGCACGGAAAGGTTTTCACGCAGCTTTTGGATGGCTTGAGAATACGGCTCATAACTTCTCAGTAATTTTTCTTGGAGCCCCTGAATTTCAATTTTATTTGGGCCCGATAGCGGTTCGGGCTTGAAGGCAGGGAGTGAATTTTGGTTGGAGGCTTGAGCAGAGGCTTGGGCAGAAGCTGGCAATCTTGAGCTCGGCGCAGACAGTTGAGCTATTCGTGTTCGGATGGGCGCGAGCTGAGCTTCGGCCTGTGCCAATTTTGCTAACACCTTGGCCAAATCTCGAGTGGTTTGATCTAAAGGTCGTAACAACTGAGCCGAAGCTTTGCGACTGGAGAGCTGATCTGCCATCAAAGAAATTCTTTGCAACAGAGGATAGCAATTTTCACATTTGTGCATCGGTTGTTGCCGATTGATCTGGGTCAAAAGGTTGCCGAGCTCTTGAATGGCGGTGGATTCTTTTAACGTCAAGCCGTCTGAACTGGTCACCAACACTTCACCGACTTTGACCACTTGATTTTCTTTCACAATCAAGTCGTTGATGACAAATGATGAGTTCGCTCGGACTGGAATCGCCGGCTTTTCGCTCGCCAACTTTCCGAGAGATTCAACCACCACCGGCACTTCCGTCACAGCGCTATAGATGAACCCGGTCAGCAAAAATAAACACATGAAAACAATAAAAGCTTTCGAGTAAAGCGGAGGCTTGATTTCTGGCAAATCAAGTGCCATCCAAGACGAATCTTGATCTAAAAAAATGGCCTTCTGAGCTTTTTTAAGCTGGATCTCTTTTGGCATGAACCACCCTGACCTTATTTTTTTCGATTGCCGGGACGACCACAACGGAAATCATTTCAATTGGTCCAAGGTCGCTCGGCAAAATTTGCGACTCCAGGGGATATGGGACAGGACATGAGGAGACTTTCGTCGGGGCTGGGCGTGGGATGGGAGGTAGGATGGGGCTGGGACCCGGAGTGGACCGGGCCGGCCCGGGCTCAGGGGGCCATTCCATACCTCGTAAATTGAATTGTTGGGGCGCCGAAACTTCGCTGAAGTTGGGCACGTTCGTCGATCGGCTTTCCACTTGTGCTGGCCTTTAGCTGGGAGCTTTCTCTTCCGTTTTACTTTCCTTTTTTATTGTCTTCTTAGGTCGAACCAAGAGCCCAAAGGCTTCCCGCTGATTGATTACTAGGTAGGCAAGAACATTCTTGAAGTCTCGTCCCCAGCTGAGTATTCTTGTAAACGGCCGAAGCGTGAAGACTTTGCCGATGAAGTTTTTGTGTTTTCGTATTTTGAGAGCAAGAGTGGATGTTAGAACTCGAATAAAGGCGTTGTAATCCTTGCGGTCATTGATCTTGATCACACAGTGGATGTGGGACCAGTTCAAAGCCATAGAGTAGATGCGCACCTGAAATTTCTCAGCCGTACTTCGCAGCAATTGTTCAAGTCTTTGATTCTCTGGATTGAAAACACCTTTCAAATCTGACTTTAAGACCAAATGAATCGCATGTTTAGTTGAAAGCGCTCGACGCTCTTTTCGTTTCCCAACAAGCAGAGAGCCACCGTGCTCCTTTTTAGACTTATTCGATGCTTTAAAATCAGATTCCTGCATGACATTCCTCTTTCTAGTTCAGTTAGGTATTCATATCACAGGTATTTTCGTGAGGTTTTCGCAGCACTCCCATGCAATTACTAATTTGCAATTGTAGCAGCGCCACCCCTTGGCCCCGGAGCGAATCCGAGGCGAGCCTTCAAAAATTTCAAAAATTAAAATATCTCCCCTCTTAGTGAATCCTAAGGAGCGAAATAATCGGTCAACAAGAAAGTAATGAAAAACTGTAATCTGTTAAGGAGTTGGAAGTGCGTCGATTATCTTGAAAATTGGGATTGGCCGCGATCGAATTTAGAACTTCGAATAGCCATGGCTCAAGAGAGGAGGTTCTTATTATTTTCTTCGCGGTCAAAAGGACTGACATTGTATTTGACCGTGTTTTGGCGCCATTTTTTTGATTGCGATCCGAAACTTGTTTTTCGGGCAATAACAGTCGCTCGAATTTCTCTCTCGGAGCGATTGTTATCCGCAGGAACATTGGGATTTTGCACTCACCAATAAAGGCGATGTACTTTCTTAATGAAATGCTGTTGAAAATACCGGATGCCGAGATGTTGATAGAGGTAATTTATTTCTTTATCGATCGATTTCCTTATCGCGGCTGCTAGCATAAGATATTAATCTGCGGACAACTCCTTTTTCTGCAGATTCCTAGCATCTTTCAAAAGGGATCCCGTGATTTTCGAAATTTTTTGACTTCGAAATTTTCGTGAAATTCCTTGTCGAGCTTTTATATTTCTCTCAGCAGATGAGCATAACAATATTGAAGTTTAAGTTTCAGTTAACTCTACTTTGATTGTAACCGCTATACCGATCAACGACTGAAAATCCTTCCAGATCTTCTTCTCCGAGAATTGATTTGAAGGATTGGCAGTATCAGCAGGCAATTAAAAATTATCAAAAGCTTAAAGATCTGCAAGAAAATTTGATCAAACATGCCCTGGAGGAAATTCGCAATCTTCCCAAAAACTGACCGATTACGAAACACGAAGATAGAAAAAAAATGGTGTTCCATTTGGATTTGCAAAACCAACATTTTCGTTTTTTGCGTTCTAAAATAACAGGATGTAGTACCTTTCTAAGCTGACAGCTTGAAGCTTGAGGACACATGACCTCAGCCGCATCTAAGAGCGCATAGCGCAATTGACCTCAAATCTTGTAGGTCAACAGCGGCCGCGATATATGCTTTTGTTACAACTCCCACGAAACTTTCCACGTCGCACCTCGAGGACCATTGTCATGAACAGAGTTGAAAAGTACTACGACCGCTTTCCAAATAAAGAAAAAGAACGCTTAACAAAAAGCGCTTACGATACGATTGAATCTGAAATCACAAAAAGATTTCTAACAAAGTATCTGAAGCCTCAATCACGAATCGCTGATATTGGTGGAGGACCGGGTCATTATACGACCTGGCTTTTAAAAATGGACACCACTCGCACTTGATTGATCTTTCTGAAGGCCTTCAGAAGGCCTTCAG
>JAYTZS010000439.1:0-7287 GCA_043741885.1 Bdellovibrio sp.
TTTGTTGATCATTAGCTCTTGATAAATCTTAGAGCTCCTAGGCTTATTGTGAACTTGCTCAGGAGCTTTATGTTATTTCTCTCACTGTTACTGGGTCAGCTATTTGGTCAGCAATTTCACCATGAGATGTGACGATATTACTACTACTACTCTTCCTCCTCCTCCTCCTCGAGAGCACAGGCGTGGACCACACCTTTGGCATCACCGTCTGATTTTAGCATCGTTGCAGTCTGATCAATTTTGTTGTTCGCGGACTGGTGGATATTATGAACGTTCACAATTTTAGTAACTTCGGAATCTACAAGGTCCAATCGACCGCGCAAGTTTGAAATCAAATCCACCTTCATATTGCAAACAGTTGTTCGTCCTCGGCCATCTTCGATACGATCAATGTGAGCATCAGCACCCATTCCAATGATGACCAAATGGCCTCGATTGTGCGCAACTGTTTTTAAAGAGTGAGCTTGAACGACCATCATTTTAGCGCCTTTACTATCTAAATTTCGAATGACATCGGAACCATCAGCCAGAGTTACCGCATGTTTTGAGGCTTCCAAGCAGACGACCGCAACGTCACGTTTATCTGGAGCATCGGAAAGATCATCGTCTTCTTTGTCATGACCCTTGCAGGTTCCATCGACTACCAACCCTGGATTCTTGTCAACTGGTGCTGAATCCACACCTGGAGTGACTCTCACTGTAGGAGCTGGAGCTGGAGCTGGAACCGGAGTGGAAGTGATTTCTGGAGGATTGGCTGATACCATCGACGGATCATCTGGTCCCGATGGCAGCGCAGCTGAATCTGACGCTCCAGCTTTACTTAAAGAAGCTTCTCCGCCTATGTCTGTTGCTCCGACTTTAGAACAGTTCTGAAACAGAAATAAACTGATTGCTGCTGAAACTACTAAAGCGCCGAAAGCCTGAGTTTTTGTCACAAATCCTCCAAAAGCATTGTTCAAGATCATTCTACAGATCTCTTCTTCAAATTCGATACCATTGCTTTTCGGCGTGCCTGGGAATCTCAGTAGAGCTTGCCTGTTAATATTTGGACTTTGCCCAACTGCTCGACGCATGAATTTGAGACAGAGGCACTCGTGAGACACTCTTGAAACACATTGACGGCGTCCTAAGCAAGCTCACAACGGCTTTTGCCGGGTCGGACCGAATTGGATCCGCTGATTGCCAAACCCGCTTTGCTGCCTTATAAAAGGGTCTATGTTGAAAACTCCCCTCTCAGAAGAACATGTGAAACTCGGTGCGAAAATGGTCGATTTTGCTGGTTGGCTCATGCCGATACAGTACACAAATCTACGCCAAGAACATGATTGCGTTCGCAACAGTGTCGGACTTTTTGACGTCTCACATATGGGCGAGATTCGCTTCAAAGGACCGCAAGCACTTGCCACGCTCGAATGGCTGACCACCAATGATGTCTCAAAATTGAACAGTTCAGAAGCTCAGTACTCTTTGTTGCCAAATGAACAAGGCGGGCTGGTCGATGATATTATTGTTTATTGCGTAGAAAAAAATCAGGACTATTTGGTGTGTGTGAATGCGTCCAACAAGGACAAAGATTTTGAGTGGATACAAAAGCACAACAAAGGCGCTGAGATTTTAGATGAGTCCAGCAAATGGGCTCAGATTGCAGTGCAAGGACCGAAAGCTTTGGCATTGCTAGATCAAGTCTTTGCGCCGTTAGTGATTTCTCAAATGAAGCCATTTACTTTCGTGCGCACTCACTTTTTCGCGGTCGAAGTTTGGGTGGCAACCACGGGCTACACTGGCGAAAAAGGAGCTGAAGTTTTCATCGAGGCGGCGGGTGCAGTGAAGCTTTGGCAAACTTTTCTAGAGCAGGGAAAACGATTGGGAGTCCAAGCCATCGGCTTAGGAGCTCGAGACACTTTGCGAACTGAAATGAAATATAGCCTCTATGGCCATGAAATTGATGATACGTCGAATCCGTATGAAGCCAATTTGGGCTGGGTCGTCAAACCTGCTAAAAAAGATTTTATCGGCAAGGCCAAAATCATCAGCGTCAAAGAGCAAGGTCTGCAAAAAAGTTTAGTTGGCTTCCAAATGTTAGAAAAAGGCATCCCTCGTCAAGGCTACGGCCTTTTTTCTGCCGATGGGCTTGATCAGATCGGAGTGGTCACCAGTGGAACTCACTCCCCAACTCTGGATGCACCGATCGGGATTGGCTCTCTCGCGACGCCCTATGTCGCCGAAGGAACTGAAATTTCAGTCGACATTCGAGGCCGAAAAGCAAAAGCAAAAGTTTGCAAAACTCCTTTTATTTCGAGATAAACAACAGCACGATCGCTTTGCCTTTCCCTTTTGAATCATACCAGGAGTCGACATGGCCACATTTCACATTCCCGAAGATTACTACTATTCGAAAGACCACGAGTGGGCTCAAGTGGACGAGAACATCGTCACCATCGGAATCACCGAATTTGCTCAGCAGTCTTTGGGTGAAATCGTTTACGTTGAATTGCCAGAAGAGGGCCAAAAAGTCACTCAAGGCGAGCCGTTTGGAGTGATTGAAAGTGTCAAAGCTGTCAGTGACCTGTTTGCTCCTGTCAGTGGAACTGTCATTGAAATCAATGCGTCTTTGGGCGAAGACCCGGCCGTGTTGAATGATGATCCGATCAACAATGGTTGGATGATCCGAATTGAAATGGACACTGAAAAAGAACTGGCTTCTTTGATGCGAGCTCCAGATTATAAGAAATTGATCGCTGAAGCGAACAAGTAATTCGCTCGCTTTTTTAGAAAAAGTGTCGTAGTTGTTTGATCCGTCCTGAAAGCCGTCTTATGAGTTTATTTTCATTGCCCGAGTGGTGGAATTGGCAGACACGCTAGACTTAGGATCTAGTGCCGCAAGGTGTGCAGGTTCAAGTCCTGTCTCGGGTACCATCTCAAAAGGTTCCGTCTTCCCATTTTGCGGGACGACGCAAAAAAACTGATCAAAATCGAATTCACTCTTCCGGAATTCACTCCTCCACCTGGAACGTCTGTTGATAAGCGAGGTTGTTTAAGCTAGAAATCCCTCGTTCGTTCGTTCGTTGGTTCGTTCGTCCACCTGATAATTTGGACCATCTGTAATAAGGGGAAAAAATGGCAGCAGGCATAGTGCTTCTGACTTTGGCAGCAGTGATTGTTTTGTATTTCAAATACAATCCCATGATGCATGGCTCGAGCTTCATGGGGCGCAGGTTCATGAATTGGTTTCCCATGGGCATGAGTTACGCATTTCTTTACATGGCCCGCTACAATCTGAATGTGGCCAGCAATGCACTAGGAAGCAAAATGTCGATTGCCAGCTTTGGTACAATTTTCGCTGCCGGCACCATTACCTATGGATTTTCATTTTTGATCAATGGTCCCTTGGTCGACAAAATCGGTGGGAAAAAAGGAATCCTGCTTGCAACCTCGGGAGCCTGCCTGGCCAATGTGGCCATGGGGATTTCGACTTACCTATTTTTGCATGATCGGCTTTCCATCGACATGACAGTTCTGTTGTCGATTCTTTATTCGATCAACATGTTTTTCCAAAGTTATGGCGCAGTTTCGATTATCAAAAACAAAGCTTACTGGTTTCACGTTCGAGAGCGTGGAATTTTCGGAGCCATCTTCGGAACTCTGATTTCAGTTGGAGTGTATTTCGCTTTCGATTGGAATTCCTTGATTGCAGATGCTTCCAGCGCAAGCCCCAAACATCCGGGTGCTCTTTCGCATCTTTTTCAGTCTGCGTTTGACACAGGAGCAAACGGAATTGATTCAGTATGGATGGTCTTTTACGTTCCAGCAGCTTTTCTGACAATTTGGTTTATTTTGGATTTCTTGTTGGTCAAAGATACTCCATCCCACGCTGGGCATAAGGATTTCGACACTCACGACGCCTCATCGGGACAAATGCATATTGAAATTTCTAAGCTGGACATGCTCAAAAAGGTTTTCACCAATCCAATCATTCTGATGGTCGCAGCGATTGAATTTACGACGGGAGTGATTCGAAATGGAGTCATGCAGTGGTATTTCAAATTTGGCAAAGTTGTTCCCCAATTGGGTGCCGAATTTTTCCATGAGAACTGGGGTCTGATTCTTTGCCTAACAGGCATTGTCGGCGGCTTCACGGCCGGTCATTTATCAGACAAATGGTTTCAATCACGCAGGGGCCCTCCCGTCGCGCTTGCAGGTGCGTTGTGTGTGTGTGTGGCCACGGTCATGTACTTCACGTTGCTGACTTCGCCTCTGATCGTAGGCACTTGCGCCGTTCTTTTGGGCCTCCTTTCGATCTCGATTCATTCTTTGATGTCGGGCACAGCTGCTGCCGATTTTGGTGGTCGCAAAATGACCGCCACCGCTTCAGGGATCACCGATGGCTTCGTTTATCTGGGAACCGGCCTGCAGTCCTTGGTTTTAGGCAGTATTCTCTCGGAAAAATCACCGGAAAGCTGGAAGGCCTGGCCGGCTTTTTTGATTCCTTTTGCAATTATTTCTATCTTTCTAGCTCTGAGAATGTGGAAATCTTTGCCCGAAGCGACGAAAAGATTTCTTGAGCGTGAAAAGCTTCCAGAAATATTATAAAGACCTGCAATTCAGTCTTACATCTCATGCGATTCCTGCAATTCTTGCACATCTTGCAGAAGCTGCGGCTTCGGCAGCTTTTTGCTTGTTGTGTTTCGCATAAAACGCTAAACCGTTGAATCACAGAAAGTACAATTCTCACTCATGACAAAACCTCTCTTTTCTGAACTCAATTTAATTGCCCCTCTGCAAACGGCTCTAAAAGATTCGGGCTACGAACACCCGACTCCGATCCAACAGCGTGCCATTCCGATCGTTCTTTCTGGCAAAGATTTGCTTGGAATCGCTCAGACTGGCACTGGAAAGACGGCGGCTTTTTGTTTGCCAATTCTCCAGCTCCTGCATGAAAAGCGAACTCACCGAGAGCAGCGTTCGCCACGATGCTTGATTCTGACCCCGACTCGGGAGCTGGCTATTCAAATTCACAAAAGTCTTGAAACCTATGGAGCTCAGCTCAAACAGAAATACGCAGTGATTTTTGGCGGGGTCGGCCAGGGAAATCAGGTTCGCGATCTTTCTCAGGGAGTGGATGTTTTGGTTGCAACTCCCGGACGCCTGCTGGATTTGATTCAGCAGAGATTTTTGCGCTTAAGTCATGTCGAGATTTTTGTCCTAGATGAAGCCGATCGAATGCTCGACATGGGTTTTATGAGAGACATCAATAAGATTTTGCCACTGCTTCCAGAAAAGACTCACAACTTATTTTTCTCTGCGACAATGCCACCTGAAATTTCAAAGCTGGCCCATACAATTCTCAAAACTCCAGAAAAGATCGAAGTCACACCTGCTTCAACAACAGTCGAAAAAATTGACCAGACAGTCATGTATGTCGAGAAAAAAGATAAACTGTCATTGCTTTTGCATTTGCTGGAAAATCGAAAACTTTCCAAAGTTTTGGTATTTGTTGAGATGAAGCATTATGCCAACAAGGTGGTTGAGCGGCTGGAAAAAGGCGGAATTGGGGCCGCGGCCATTCATGGAAACAAATCGCAAGGAGCAAGACAGCGAGCAATCGAAGACTTTGCCAATGACAAAGTTCGAGTCCTGGTTGCAACTGACATCGCTTCTCGCGGAATTGATATTGATGGAATTACCCATGTGATCAATCTTGAGCTTCCTCATGTTCCAGAAAATTATGTTCACCGAATTGGCCGAACGGCTCGCGCTGGCAGTGAAGGGCACGCCATTTCATTTTGTACTTCCGAAGAGAAATCTTTTCTATTTGCGATTGAGAAAACATCTCGGCAAACAATTCCAGTGATCAAAGACCAACCCTACCATTCCGAGCTGATTGCTCGGGCAGCTGCAATGAGTGTCGGCCGGGCCAAGGCACAAATTGAATCTAAACGAGGTCGACCAGATGTCCATGGGACAAGCTCTCGCAATCCAAAAAAACGCTTGTTTGGCTTTCGAAATGCTCAAGGTAAAAAATAAATGTTTTTAGAAATGCTCTAATTCAGAATCGGAGCCGTCATCCACTTCGGAAGAAGTGGATTGTAACTTAGACTGTAACTTAGACTGACTCTTAAGATCTGATAAAATATAATCAATCACATCCGCCGCCGAGTAATCAGATTTGCCTTTTAAAATTCTTTGCAATTGGTTGAGGTCATCTCCCGCCGTTAATAGCGGAAGCTCCAATTGTCCTGAACTTTGAATTTGTCCCATGCCGATATCTGCCATCAAAGCATTGCACAAACATTTTCTTCCTTTGGTTTCAACTAAATCGCCGCCCTTTTTTAAGAAATCTTCAACCGGCTCAGCTGGACATCTCAGTCCTACTTTTCCGTCCGGCGTTTGATAAGCGTGACGAAGATATCCTAAATCGCAAATCCGTTGGCGCTGCTCGTACACAGGCTGCTCAGACATAGATCCCTCAAGACGAACGGCTTTGAAAGGAAACCCGGTGGGTGAAGAGACTGGATCAGTGAAAATCCAACCGTCAGTTCGGCCCGAAAGAATTCTCTCTACCACTGTTTTCTTTAGATGAGAATCAAGACCGGATTCATTGCTAAAAGCAAACAAAGTCCCGACCTGTATTCCACTACCACCTGCCTCAAGAATTGCTTTTAACTTCTCTGGAGTGGCACAAGAACCGGCAAACCAAAAAGGCAGCCCCAGCTCTTTCATTTCTGCTAAATCCACTTGATCCCGAGGTCCATAAATTGGTTCCCCAGCCTCGTCTAATCTCATGGGCCCGCGAGGTGGAGCATTGTGCCCGCCTGCCAGAGGACCTTCGACAATAAACCCATTCACTTCGCCAGTGGATTTTTTCTTTAAACTGTTTGCCAACACGCTTGAAGAAACAATTGGAAAAAAGTACGGTCGCTTTAAAGGCTTCATTTTCATGCCTTGCATGACAGCCACTGGGTCAAAGGAAGTCCAGGCCTCTACCGTTCCTTTGCTTGGTAACTCCGCCAAATCAACACCTGCAGAAAGTCCTTGAACTGGAATTTTCAGTTTTGCTGGCTGATTCTGGCTAAGAAGATCCAGAGCACCCGGGATTTCCCGCGGGATGCCAGCTCCCATAATGACATAATCGACATCAGCTAAAAGTGCGCCGTAAAGGCAAGCGAGGTTGGGAATCTGAATCTTTTCCAGCAAATTAAATCCAACAATTCCACGGTGCCCCACTTTTGCTAAAAAAACTTCGCAGAAGCTCGCTGCGACTGTCAGCTGGAGAAGCGGAACTGACGG
>JAYTZS010000440.1:0-2543 GCA_043741885.1 Bdellovibrio sp.
CATTCCTGGAAGCTCTGTAGCGGGGTATTATTTCTTTCACCCCGAGAGCAAGTATTTTCATGTGGGTAAAATCGGCGAGGATCAGGTGCGGTCTTTGGCAGCCAGACAAAAAAAGAGCGAAGATTTAGTGCAAAAAGCTCTTTCTAATCTTATTTTCTAAGAATGATCTTATTTTTCGGAAAACATGGCCAGCTAGCCAAATCTTTTCAAGCTTCTGTTCCTAAGCATTTGGATGGGAGCTCTGTTTTCATTTCCAGCCAAGAAGCGAATTTTGAAAAGCCCGAGGCCTTGGCAGGATTTTTGGATCACCTAGGACCCGATGTGGTGGTGGTCTGCGCAGCTTACACGGCTGTGGATAAGGCCGAAGAAGAACGAGATCTTGCTGAGAAGATTAATGTTCGAGCTCCCCAGGAAATCGCTCGATGGTGCCAGCTCAATAACAAATTGATGATTCATTTTTCGACCGACTATGTTTTTTCTGGGGAGGGTTCTAAACCTTGGCAGGAACAAGATCCAAAGGGTCCGTTGAACTGGTACGGAGCAACCAAGCTAGCAGGCGAAGAAGCGATTCAGAACACATTTTGCCAGCATCTAATCTTTCGAACATCTTGGGTCTACTCTGAGTATGGAAATAATTTCGTGAAGACAATGCTCCGACTGGGAAAATCGAAGGAGCTTTTGCGAGTCGTGAACGATCAGATCGGTGCCCCAACCTATGCGGGAGATTTGGCTCACACCGTGTGGGGATTGATCGAACGACATCAATCCGGAGAGAAGCTAACCACTGGAATTTTTCACATGGCTGGTCAAGGAGAAACCAATTGGGCTCAATTTGCAGAGCAGATTTTTGCAGAGTGCCGACTGAGAAAAATTGAATTGAAAGTTCAAACTGTGCAGGGAATTCCGACATCGGAATATCCGGTGCCTGCAACTCGACCTTTGAATTCTAGACTGGATCAATCCAAATTAAAAAAGACATTCGGAATTGAGCTTCCCTTGTGGAGTGAATCTTTATCGCTCTGTCTGAAAAGAATGGATTTGGGCGCATGAGCCACCAAGTTGTCGTCGTTGGTGGCGCCGGATACATTGGCTCTCACGCGGTCGCTCAGCTGATCAAGCAAGGTCATCAGGTTTTGGTCTTTGACAATTTATCGACTGGTCACAAATCACTTTTGCATCCAAAGGCAGAATTTGTCTTGGGAGATCTTCAAGATTTTGATTTGCTCCAGAGATCCTTGATCGATTTTAAAGCTGACTCCGTGATGCATTTTGCGGCCCTGACCTCGGTTGAGGAATCTTTGAGAGAGCCAGATCGATATTACACCAATAATTTTTCTGGAACCTTGAGTTTGCTGAAAGCTTGCCAAAAATCGTCGGTCAAAAATTTTATTTTTTCTTCGACGGCCGCAGTTTATGGCGATCCTGTTGAATCTTTGGTCAGTGAGTCATCGGTCTTGTCACCGGGAACTCCCTATGGAAAAAGCAAGTTGATGAGCGAGCTCGCCCTTCAAGACGCAGCTCAGGCTAATGGTCTGCGCTACATGATTCTGCGTTACTTTAATGTGGCAGGCGCCAGGGTGTCTGGAGGATTAGGTCAGATCGGAGACCATCATACGGTCCTGATCAAGCGTGCCGCCTTAGCGGCAGTTGGAAAGATTTCAGAGCTTCTTATTTTCGGAACAGATTATCAGACTGAGGACGGAACAGCTGTTCGAGATTATATCCATGTTGAAGATTTAGCAGAAATTCACGTTTTGGCTTTGCATAAACTGATTCGCGATCCACAGTCTTTGATTTTGAACTGTGGCTATGGCGCTGGTTTTTCAGTTCGCCAGGTTTTACAAATGATGAAAGAAGTCAGCGGGCAAGACTTCAAAGTACGAGAAGTCGAAAGAAGGCCTGGAGATTTGCCATCGGTGGTGGCGGATAATTCGAAATTACTTCAGACTTTGAATTGGCTCCCTCAGCGAAATGATCTGCGATTGATTTGTCAGACGGCTTATGATTGGGAAGTGAAGAGTCTCCATCAATTAAAATAAACGGACCATCACTGGGTTGTCTATTGGGCAAAGCCAACGTTGAGGCGTCGGGCTTCGTCGAGCTTTGGAGCAAGATTTTTTGGATAGAGAATGGGGCAGTCCCCTGCATTTGATTCTAAATAATAATTTTTCACACATTCTAAGCCTTTGGCGCGATCGTCATAAATTCGGATGTAAGCTCCATAATCAAGGCTGTTCAAATTTAAAATAACGAGCAAGGCGAAAAGAGCTCGAGGCAAATTTGTGCACCAAGCTGTGTTTTTAACCATCATCAGTGTGGCAAACATCAGTGGCAATAGAACCAATCCGATCGCTGCATAACGAGAGCTTTTGGATTGAGAAAGACCCATCGAGGCCCGTCCGAAAGAGATCGCTCCCAAGCAAAAGAAAGTAACGACATAGCTGGAAAGCAAAAGGCGAAGTTTTTGGCTCTGAGGATCTTTTATGAAATAGAAAAAAGTGAGAGCAAAGCAAGCCAGTGGCAAGAATCCTAAGAGATAAAAT
>JAYTZS010000441.1:0-7249 GCA_043741885.1 Bdellovibrio sp.
GTCAAAAACTGCGACTTTCATGGATTGCTTTCGTTTGAATGGTTTGTTCCACGAGAAACGAATGAAAGAAAAAAATATCATGACTCCGTTTGACTTCGAATTCACGTGAAATTAATTTTTGGTCCCGCCACGGAATTTTTTCGAATTAGTCTGCGGGACAATGTGGCTCAATCTTTAAATAAATAGAGATTTAATGACCCATTCGTCAGAAACTGAACGTCGAGTCAGGGTTCGGTGGGGCACAGACGTTGCTTCAAAGTCGGTCAGTGGGAGAAAAAATGAACAAGAGATTGAAATATATTGCTCTCGGGTGTTTGACGATGGTTCTGGGGTCTTCTGTTATGGCAACAAAAGAAGGTGTTGGCGGAGCAGACTGGAAGGCACAAATGCGGACAATGTTAACCGACGTGCTAGTTCTCTTTCCTCTCGTGTTCGACGATGCAAAATTCAAAGACCCGAAAGGTGCGACAATCATCCAAAAATCTCTTAATTCTTTGGCCACACACGCCTCAGGGTTGAAAGAACACACCTCTCGGGTCCAGCCGATTGACGGTCTCAAAATCGATCCGAGTTTTCCATTTGTTGCTGAAGCGTTTGAGAGAGAGGTGGTAATGGCCCAGTCAGCATTTTCTGAAACCGGAAACTCTCGAAATCGGTCTCAAATCTACCTTCGTTCTGCGATTTCTAAATGTATGATGTGTCACACTCAATCTCCGATTGGATCAGAACTTAAAATTTACCAATTTGAAAATCAATTCGTTTCACTGTCCAGTTCGGACCGCCTGATGGCTCTTACTGCTACGAGGCAATTTGATACGGCTCTTAAACAGTTTGATCAAATTGTTCATGATGCGAAACTGACAAAGCCTGACCCATCAACTTTCGATCGCAATGCCAAGGCAACACTGGCTATCGCTGTCAGAGCTAAAAATGATCCATTAAAATCTTTAGCTGTAATTAACCAAGTGATCTCAAGTGGTGCAGGTTCATCCGGACTGCAGAAGGATGCGACTGGTTGGAAAAAGTCTGTTCTCGAATGGCAAGAAGAAGGCCGGGTCGCTACAAAATCCGACCAAGCATTATTCAACGAAGCTAAACGCCTCTCGACTGTTGAGCACCTGAAAAAGTCTGAAGCAGAAATTTACGAGAACACGGATGTGATGTTGTTACGAGCCTCGTCACGTCTTCATGATTTGCTCTCAAGCTATCCTAAAAGTTCTTTGCGGGCTGAAAGCTATCTATTGTTGGCATCAATTTATCAATCGATCCCAGGCTTTGCAATTTGGGATGTAGGAGACGAGTATTTAGGTGCTTGCATCAAGGAAAATCCCCATTCTGAAATGGGCGAGCGATGTTTCAAAGAATACGATGACAGTATCACGTTAGGCTACACCGGTAGCTCAGGGACGCATCTTCCTGGCTCTGTTATAAAGCAACTGCAAAAGTTGCAACTTCTTGCGCGTAGAAACGTAAATAAAAAATAGTTCATATTTTATATTCGAGTTTTAGAAGCAGTGTATATGATTGCTTTTTTCCAGTTGGAATGATCCATGCAGGACCTATTGACTCAATGGACTCATTCCGAGTCAACAAAACAGAAACGAGGACTTAGATGAAAACTGATTCGCAAATTCAAACAGATGTTATGAATGAAATGTCATGGGATCCTAAAGTCACGCACGAGAATATCGGTATTTCGGTGAAAGATGGGATCACAACACTTTCGGGCCAAGTTCCATCCTTTTTCGAGAAGCAAGCCGCTGAGAAAGCAGCTAAGCGGGTAGCTGGAGTGAAGGCCGTGGTTGAAAAAATCGAAGTTAAAGTTCCTTTCCACCACAAGAGAGATGACCAGGATATCGCTCAAGCTATTCTGACTCAGTTCAAATGGAACGTTCAAGTCCCCGACGGCCTTCTGAAAGTATCGGTTGAGGACGGGTGGGTGGAAGTGACCGGCGAAGTCGAATGGGACTATCAACGAAATGCTGCGCAGAAAAGTATTCGTGGTCTAGCGGGCGTCAAAGGAATTTCCAACAACATTACACTTAAGTCAAAAAATGTAGAAGCTAGCCTTATCAAGCAAAGAATTGAAGATGCTTTCAAACGGGAAGCCGAGACAGATGCCCGACGTATTGCAGTTGACGTCAAAGGAGATCGAGTGACTCTTTCGGGAAATGTGAATTCCTTTGCCGAACTTGAGGAGGCTCGACTGGCAGCATGGTGCTCTCCAGGAGTTTCACGAGTGGAAACAAATCTTCACGTTCAAGGAAGCTATTGAACTGATGAGGCGTCACTCCCTTGGGAGTGGTGCTTCAGTGATTCAGTTCATTCATGCAGGGTGGGAAGGGCAGAATGCAGTCCTTTGGAAACAAATTCTCTGACGAGCGCAATGTCTGATTTTAGAAAGTCTTCCGGCTTACCATACAAAAGAACTTTGCCGCTGTCGAGCATGGCCACCGAGCTTGCCATCTTGAAAGCGCCATACAAATCATGAGAGACAACTATAGAAGTCGTTCCTTTTTTTAAATTTTCCGTACTAACTATGAGATCGTCTACCATCTCAGTAAGAACGGGATCCAGACTGGTGGTCGGCTCATCGTAAATTAGAATTTCTGGATCGAGCGCAAGTGCGCGAGCTAGGCCTACTCGCTTTCGCATTCCTCCACTCATTTCTTCAGGTAATTTCTGGTCGTGCATTTCATCAAGTCCAGCTTCTCTCAGCTTCTTTTTCGCAATATCCCTCATCTGCGCTTCGGTTAGATCAAGCCGATGCTCAGCGAGCGGAAAAATCACATTTTCTAAAGCCGACATATCGTCGAACAAAGCTGAATTCTGAAAAAGTATTCCAAAATGTTGACGGAGTTTCTGAATTTGATTTTCATTCATTTGAGTGATTTCTTGACCCAAAACTTTGATGGAGCCCGAAGTTGGCTTAAGAAGGCCTAGAATGAGCTTCAGTAAAACTGATTTTCCTGCACCGGAAAAACCTATGATAGCCGTTATCTGCCCAAGGGGAATTTTTAGATTCACTCCATCAAGCACAAAATCCTTTCCATTGAACGTCTTGCGAAGGTTGGAGATGTCGACCGCATCCTCCCAGGTCTGTGCTTCTGATGATGGCTTAATAAATAATTTCATGTATCACCTTGCTTCGCCTTTTTTATCTGCGGCAGGACCTCCTGCAGGTCTCTCAATGTAGGCTCAGATATATAGACTTTGCAAGCAAAGGACCCAAATAAAATTCGAGGAGAAAAGTCTCATCGGCAAAATGAAAGGGTCGATTAATCCCATAAGTTTCGGCAAATCGTTAGAGTGAAGTTTTGAGTTAGGCTTAATTATTGCGATTCATCGGTTTGGTAAACAACGGAAGTAAAAAAAAGCCCGATGTTAAATTGTTTCCAGGAAAACATGGTTGATTTAAAATGAGAAATTTTCAAAGAGCATATGTCATTAATCAATTCGAATGAAAGAGGGAGGACTCAAATGATTCCAAAAATGATCTTAAGAAAAAAACACCAGTCAAGTGTAGACTTGTCTTATTTGGTGAATTTTATCTTAATAAATCAATCCGTCGGCGATAAAATTTCTGACAAGAAATACAACACGTCCTTTTTTCCACTTCTACCAACTGAAGCTCGATCAATGACGATGCTTTTGTTGCCAGAGCATTTAGCACACTAAAGAAATGTTTGATGGCTGTTAGACGCCTGGTCAGCTGAGCGAAAAAAGAGATGCAAAAGTTAAATCATTTCATCGAAGTGTGTTGAGGCAGCTTTGGGAGAAATCGTGTTAAAAAATCAACTGTTGAGTCGTTCGATTTTGAAGATTTGGGACAACTACGAAAAACAGGTTAGATTGTCGCGAGCCAAAAGTTCCACCAAAAATATTCATCAACTTCGAATATTGACTCAAAAAATGGAAGCCGCTCTGACGTTGGCTGGCGTCTTGAAAACAAATCGAAATTGGAAAAATATTTTATTCTTGATTAAAAAAGTTAGGAAAAGCCTGGGTCCCCTCCGCGATATTCAAGTTGAAGCAAAAATCTTAAAATCCCTTAAAGTTAAGCGGTTAGATCAAAAAGAGAGCGCGGACTTCGCGGAATTCTTTTATCGTCGAAAAGCTGCGGCAAAGAAGAAAGCGATAAAATGCTTAAGCAAAATATCTTTGAAGAAAGAGCGATCGGCTGTGAGCAAGCTGGTAAAAAAAATTATCAAAATTGAGAAACAAAAAAGTCCAAGACAGATTCAAATCGAAATAGGGCGAGAAATGAAATCTACCCAGTTGGAACTTGTTCACATGGCGGCTCATATCGACCCAAGGCGAGCAGCTGACATTCATCAGTTTCGTATTCATGCCAAGAAACTTCGTTACCAAAAGGAAATTCTCAATTCTCTTTCCAATTCACCGAAATTTAATTTGGAAAGTCTAAAAATGGCACAGTCAAGGGCAGGGCGAATTCAAAATAACAGCACTTTGATCGATACGCTCGATCAATTCCTTGCGGATAAAAAGCATGAAAACGATTCGCATGTATTGGCTATTCGAAAGAGGATTTCAACCAATCAAGCTCAGTTCATTCATAAAGAATTAAAGAAACTGATGGGGCTCAAACTGGTAAATTCAAACTCGAAAAAATAATCCGCGCTTCAGACGTCAGACCTCATATTTAAATGGATTGGAGATCAGGATGCTACATGAAACCAAAACAATCGTTATCGGTTTTGAAGCTTTCACCGAAAAGCGATCCCATTTCATCATGGCTGCTCGAGCTTTGGACTGGTTTCGGGAGGGCGAGGTGAAAGTTTATTTGGTCTCAGTTCTAAATCCGGAAGATTTGGGAATTTCGAAAATTCACAGCGAAATTTGGATCAATAAGATGAAAGAAAGGCTTTTAAGTGACATCAGGACTCAGTTCAAACCATTCAAAATGCAACAAAGTTTTGAAATTGAAATTTTATTTCAGGACAGATCTTCCAAAACTGAAACCGTCCTGCATTTTCTTGAATTTGCAAAACACAAGAAAGCTGATCTTTTGATGGTGCATTCCCATACTAAATCGAGTCTTCTGTCTGCTTTAGGGAGCTTTTGCGATAAACTAGTGGAACTGTCATCCGTTCCCGTGTTGGTTCTGCCCTTTGATCAGGATGTTTCACACACATTGAAATCAATTCTTTATCCGACTGATTTTTCGGGTCTCTCTCAACTTGTCTATCGGTCAGTCATTCACTGGGCGAGCCTCTTTCCTGCTCACACGACACTTTATCATCGCATTGCTCGACCCATCGATGAAATGCTCCAGACAATGATGCATCCAATTCAAAGCAAAGTTGTGATGTCCGAAGACCTCGTGCTGATTTCAGAGGGCGAAATCAATGACAAATCCAGGGAGTGGATCTCTTTGGCAAAAGGTGGAACAGATAGTGTCAGTTTCAAGATGGATTCCCAAAAGTTCAATTTAACAAATGCAATTCTGGCACAAGCTGAAGAGCAAAACGTGGATTTGATAGCCATGCCAACCCATACCAGTCAACGCAGTGTCGCGTCACTGGGAAGTGCCGTGAAACACGTTCTCAGGTCCTCTTCGATTCCTGTTCTCATTATTCCTGTGTCTTATATTCCACCTGGACAGTTCTCTTTATGACAACAGCAAGCCAAGGTCTCACAGCAGCTCAAGTGCAGGTGCAAGTTCAAAAATTTGGCTTCAACGAGTTCGCCAAAAATGGTTTGTCGACAAAAATCGAAAATCTAATTCGAATTCTGCGCGATCCGATGGGATTGATGCTTCTTTTGCTTGGCATTGTCTACTGGACCCTCGGTGAATACCATGATGCCATCATTCTCTTGATCGCCTACGTGCCGATTATAGGAACGGATGTTCTGCTCGAGTTGCGTTCACAAAAAGCAATGCGGTTACTGAAAAGAACTCTCAAGACGACCTGCTTTGTTTTGCGTGATGGGAAAACAGTTTCCATTGCCATCCGCAACCTAGTTCCGGGAGATTTGCTTTTACTTGAAGAGGGGCAAACCATTCCAGCGGATGGTCAACTTATTGAGTCCAATCAACTGACGATCGATGAATCCTCTTTGACCGGAGAGTCGCTTCCAGTTGAAAAACTCAACGGGCAAGCAGCGCTTTCGGGCACCACTGTCCTTACCGGAAATGGAATCGTTGAAATTGAAAAGATAGGTTTCTCGTCACAGATGGGGTCGATTGCCCGGGTTCTGCAAGAGTTCAATGCAGCTCCAAGCCCTTTGCTGAAATCTATTCATCGAATTGTCAAGATCGCTTTTTTGATCGCGCTCGGGTTGGCAGGTCTTGTTTTTCTAGCTGGAATTTTAAAAAACCATGGTGTCGGACCCAGTTTGATTTCAGCGCTGACTTTGGCGATGGCTGCAATTCCAGAGGAATTTCCGCTCGTCTTTACACTCTATTTAAGTATGGCCGCCTATCGACTGTCAAAGAAAGGAGTGCTGGTGAAATCTCTGCCGTCAGTCGAAGGTTTGGGGCGAGTTGATATCATTTGCACAGACAAAACTGGAACTTTGACAGAGGGTATTTTTCATCTCGAGAAAATTTTAAAACTGAAGAATGAAAGCGAGCTGAATCAACAAGAGCTTGCAGCTTTGGTCTTTTCTTGTGAAAAAAAGATGGTCGACGCCATGGAAGCTTCCATTTTTAATTGGCTCAAAGAAAATCATGGGCTTCCAACGATCGAGCAGCTTCAATTGAGCTGGTCTCTCGAATTTGATTACCCTTTTGAAACAAAAGAAAAATACATGAGCCATATCTGGCGAGAGCAAGGCAGCCAAAAACAAATGATTGCCATGAAAGGCGCAGTCGAAGGTGTTCTGAAACACTGTGACGTGTCCGAGGATGAAAAAAAACTGATTTTCGCCATGGCCGACAAGGAGGCTGGTGCGGGTCGGCGGCTTTTGGCTTTGGCAGCTAGGGTGGGTGAATTCACTGGCAACAGAAGAGTGGATGAAACATCTTTGAAATGGATTGGTCTCTTGAGTTTCGGTGATCCCATTCGACCGGGCGTGAAAGAAGCACTTCGCCTTTGCAGCGAACAAGGCATTCAATCGAAAATGCTCACTGGAGACGACTTGCTGACGGCGCATTCAATTGCCGATCAGATCTCTTTGCCACATGAACACAATCAGCTTTTCACCGGAGCTGATTTAGATGCCATGACAGACGAAGCAAGAAAGCTTGCCTTTCGTGATGGTGTGATCTTCGCTCGTCTGAAGC
>JAYTZS010000442.1:0-7246 GCA_043741885.1 Bdellovibrio sp.
TGAATCGCCGACCGAGGAGAGCAGGCTGACAAAATTGCCAGCAAACTCGTTATGATTCCAAAGGACTGGAAGACTCGGCGGCTCGAGGGCATAAAAATCCTTTATTTAGTTATGTTAGTAGATCCCATTTTGCGAATCGAGGCCTGAATAAATGACCCAAAGGCGCCAACGTTCGTGTAGATTGAGCCATCCTTGCAAGTCAAACCTCCAGCTGGAGTCGCCGACCTACTTGTCACACCAATCAAAGTTAGCTGATTCCCAAGCATCGCAAAAGCGGGGCCACCCGAATCACCATGGCAAGCTCCTCCCCCATTCGCCGACATATTGAACATAAGCTCTGTTTGAGAAAATGCAGCTTGAGTCAGCTCAACATCTACTTTTCGTAAAATCGCTGTGCCAATCGCTTGTGGTTGTCGTGAATTTTCTGAAGGAGCACTGGGTGTAGGTGAAGGACCTGGACCTGAGGGACGGAGTGAACGTAAAAACTTTCCAGCATTTGCAGAGGTCAATCCCATTCCAGTTGCACCGTATCCAGCAAGAATTACATTCATTCCGTTGCTCAATAGTTTAACTGAAGTCAGCACATGAGAAATCGGCGAATATCCGTTTGGCAGACCACCAGTGAAACGAACCAAAGCGAGGTCGTTCCAGTTGTTATTTGGAGCACCTAAACTTGCTTTTGGGTGAACAATCACTTTGTCAATTCCGCGTGCATCGGATGCTGTTCCAGACTCAACGTTCAAACTAAATATAACAGCTCCACGCTGGACACCTTCTAAGCAGTGAGCCGCCGTCAAGACCACATTAGCGCTAACAAGACTGCCCGTGCAAAGAGATGTTCCTGTAACAGTTCCATGAGGGGTGTCTTGGGACACTTCGAACACCAGACCAACAGTTGATTGAGCAATAGGATCTGAACCGCCGACAGTTTGGCCATTTACAATTCCAGCTTCGTCAGACAGAGAGCTGAGATTTGAACTGGAATTCTGAGATGGCGGTGCACAAGCACTCAATCCTATTGCGACAAAAACCGCCGCAAACTTTGCTGAACGGCCTTTTACTTTAGTAAGCAATTGGTTGGTAATTAAACGTTTAATAGGTAACTGTGCAGTTGTAGTTGCCAGTTCTGCATCCAATGCATTGTATCTTTCCATGAGCCCCCCCAGGCATGTTGTAAAAACTTCACTCTTCAAATCGTTAAGACTTGCTTAGCGATCGAGGGCAATAAACCTCAGGGAAGTTCCATCTGGCAAAAGTTTTCTTTTGATCTAGTTTATAAGCAAAGCTTATAGGCTAAAATCACTGAATTTTTCTCATCCTGTCCGTGGCATCAATGAGAGCCGCACGGGTGCCGGGCTCTGAGGCAGCGTGTCCCGCGTCAGGAATGATCTGTATTTGTGATTCCGGCCAAGCTCGATGCAATTCCCAAGCACTGGTTGCCGGACACACCACATCGTATCTCCCTTGGACAATCACAGAGGGAATGTGGCAAATTTTTGAAATGTTTTCCAAAATATAATTGTCGGTCGGAAAAAAAGCTTTGTTCATAAAGTAATGACACTCAATTCGAGCGAATGGCAGTGCCTTGCGCGAGTCTTCGTATTCTTGAATTGCTGAAGGCTGACTGAGAAGATAAGATGTACTGCCTTCCCAAATACTCCAAGCACGTGCCGCTTCTAGACGAGTTTCTTCTGAGGTGCTAGTCAATCGTTTGTAATAGGCAGAGACCATATCTGAACGTTCGTTGAGCGGAATTGGTTTGAGATATTCCTCCCACAAATCTGGAAAAATTTGGCTGGCGCCTTCCTGATAAAACCAATGGATTTCGGAAGGACGGCAAAGAAATATTCCTCGCAGAATAAGCGCCGTGACAGCCTGCGGATGTTGAATTGCATAAGTCAGGGCTAACGTGGAACCCCAGCTGCCACCGAACACATGCCATTTTGGAATTTTTAATAAATTTCGCACTTTCTCGATGTCTGAGACAAGCTCCCAAGTTGTGTTTTCCTTGAGCTCGGCAAAAGGAGTGCTCTGGCCGCAACCTCTTTGGTCGAGCAAAGTGATTTGATAGTGTTCGGGATCAAAAAAACGTCTTTGATCAGGACTGGTTCCGCCACCCGGGCCACCATGAAGAAAAACAATCGGCTTTCCTGTGGGATTACCGGACTGCTCGTAATAAATTTCATGCATGTCCGAAACCTTCAAACGACCTTTAAGAAAAGGTTCGATCTTAGGGTAAAAATCTTTCATGGCAGCCTCACTTTATTCATTTTTTTAGAGTTCTCGGCCAATATTTTTGTCGTTTTTCCAGTGATAGGAATGACGCGTGGGCAGCGATGTCATTGCATTGTTGGAATTCAAAATCTTGAAATCCATAGTGCTTTGTTAGCAACTCATATTCGTGAACAAGATCGATTCCAAAAACTCCGGGATCATCCGAATTAATCGTGACGGGGACTCCGGCATCAAACAATTTGCGAATCGGGTGCGCCAGCAGGTCAGGCACAGCCTGAGTGAGCCAGTTACTTGTCACACACAACTCCATTGGAATAGATTTCTGTTTGACAAAATCCATCAACTTTGGACTTTGGTAAATTTGCACTCCATGGCCGATTCTTTCGGCTCCCAAATATTCGATGGAGCTTTTAATATTCTCAGCCGCTTGCGGAATATCTGATTCGCCAGCATGAATTGTGATTTGCAATCCTGAATTTCGAGCCCGTAAAAAAGATTTTTCAAACAATCTGGGTTGATATCCAACTTCATTATCTGCCAGATCCATTCCTACAAAAAAATCTTTGTGATCCAAAGTAAAGTCGACAACATCTTCGGCAGTTGAAACCGGGAGATTGCGTTGAACAATTGATAAAAAACCGAATGAAATTGGCAGGTCTTCGGCCATCTGCGCTCCGGCTCGAATGCCACGAATAATTTTTGAAAAACTTAAATTTTCATGACCTTCAAGAACAAAAGTTGGCGCCCAGCGAAGCTCAAGGATCTTTATGCCCTCTTTGGTAGCATCTTCGATCGCTTCGAAAGTGATTCGAGTTAAAATTTCCTCGGAATGAAGAACAGCCTGGGTGCGAAGAAACTTTCTTAAAACACTTTCTAGATCGTTCATCGGCGAAGTGACTAAAAATTTCTCTCGAATTTCGGCCGCTGTCAGGGGAATTTCGATTCCGAGGTCCTGAGCCAACTCAATAAAAGTTGAAAGCCTCAAGGAGCATTCGAGGTGGCGATGCAATTCGACTTTGGGAATTTGTCGCAAAGTCTCGGAGCTCAGAAAGGAGGTGGATTTTGGTTGACCCGAATTCATAGGAGAGAGGATAAATTTCTCAGGCCCATTTGTAAATAGAAACCCTTCATTGTCTCCGGGAGCGCTTTATGACTCAAACTTTTCCTTCGCCTCTGCTGCTCAAAAATAGATTGGCCGGAAACCCTAGCCGTGAGCCCCTATATGCGACGACCGTGCGCTCGCCTGAAGGTCCGCTTAAAATTGCAGATCCCCGTGCGGTTCGTGCTTTAATTGCCTTGATGGACATGAATGCAGTCATTGGCGGAGCGGCTTCTCATTACGGTGGACCTGCCGGTTTTGCTGAGCTGATGTCTGCTTTGCACGGATTTGTATTTGCAGAATCGCTCAAGATGAAGCAGGCCTGGCATGAGCGTTTTCATTTGATCAATGATGCTGGCCACTGCGAAAATGGATTGTATGCTTTAAAGGCACTTTACGGCTTTGCTGACTTGAATATTCAAAAGTTAAAAAAATTCCGAGCTTTGAACAGCCCATTGACTGGACACGGAGAAGCTCACCTGTTTCCTGAAGCTGTCTTTTTAAGCAATGGGCCTTTGGGCTCAGCTTTTCCCCAGTCACAAGGCCTCGCTATGGCGGATGCTTTTTCGGGCTCACAACGAGTCACTATCACAGCTCTCTCGGATGGAGCCAGTATGGAAGGCGAAGCTAGAGAGGCTTTAGCTGCTATCCCAGGGCTAGCCCGTAGTGGAAAAATGGCTCCTTTCGTTCTCATTATCAGTGACAACAACACGATGCTTTCCGGACGAATTGATAAGGAAGCTTTTTCGATGGCACCGACCTTCGATTCTCTTTCTGTCTTAGGATGGCAAGTCGTGGATCTTCAAGACGGGCATGATCTGCAAAAATGTTTTGATGTGATTTCAAATGCAGTCCGAGAAGCGAGAATCAATCCTACTAAGCCAATCGCAATCCGAGCCAAGACAATCAAAGGAATCGGCACTAAAAAAACGGCGGAATCAGCTTCGGGGGGACATGGGTTTCCTTGCAAGTCGGCTTCTGAACTTCCGGCTTTTTTAACTGAAATTTATGACGGCGCTTACCCTCACGAGTTTGATCAGTGGGTTGAAGAGCTTACAGCCTCAGAGACAAGCCTGAAGGCCAACCAGATAAAGTCCGCAGTTCCAGAAGAAAAAATCCAGACCGGGATATCCAGTGCCATGATCAAAGCTCTGAAAAACGGGGTTCCTCTGGTTTCGATTACTTCGGATTTACCTGGATCGACTGGCGTCGGGACTTTCCGAAAAGAGTTTCCACAAGCTTCTTTTGATGTTGGAGTTGCAGAAAGCAATATGATTTCAGCTGCTGCGGGATTTTCAAAAACGGGATACATCCCAGTTGTCGATACCTTTGCTCAATTCGGCTCAACCAAGGGTGCACTCCCGTTGATGATGGCGTCGCTCAGTGATGCACCGATGATTTGCGTATTTTCACACACAGGCTTTCAGGATGCCGCCGATGGAGCTTCTCATCAGTCTCTCAGTTACCTTTCTATCTTGTCTTCGATTCCTCACCTCGAGATATACTGTTTGACGTGCAGTGAAGAAGCCGAAAGTCTGATGAGTCAGACCATTGAGCAATTTGTAGTTGAACGAAAGGCAGGACGCGTTCCTCCGACAACAGTTTTCTTTTTAGGCAGAGAAAATTTTCCTAAGACTTTTTCTGAGGGGGCGAAGTACGAATTGAAGAAAGCTCAAGTCGTTCGAGAGAATGTAGGTAAATCACCGGTGGTCCTGTTGGCCTCTGGATCTTGTGTCGTCCAAGCTTGTGAGGCCAGCGAAAATCTCAAGGCGCTTGGCTTTGGATCCATTGTGATCAATCCAGGAAGACACAATCATTTGGATATTGCGGGCTTGCGTGCGGCACTAAAGAAGGCCGACGGCCGGCTTGTCGTAATCGAAGATCATCAGCAAATTGGTGGACTTGCCCAGTTGGTTTCGTTCCAATTAGCTCGCCAACAGATTCCATTTCAGATTCGATCTTTGGCAGTGCAAGGGGATTTTGGTCAAAGTGCCTATACAGCTGGCGAGCTATATCAAAAGCATGGCTTGGATACCGCTTCTCTAGTGACTGCGGCGCAGGAGATTCTTATTTAGGTCGAAGTCAAGGCGGCACGGACTTTGTTTAGCCACGAAGGCTGCCCGATGTGTCTAAATTTTCTAATTGATGTTGCCAAAACCAATAGTCTTGGGCTGACAAATGATGCTCCAACTTTGCCACTCGAAGTGCCAGGGGCAAAGACTCATTTCGCAAAAAAGCCTGCTGACGTCGATAACCTTTTCGCTTAAATGAGCTGAGATCTTCTAAATGCTCAAGCAACTCGAGACATCCTAGAACAACGGCCTGTTCAGATTTGAACATCATCAATTCATCTTTCAATAAGTGTTCTAAGAAGGAATGTCTTTCAGGATGATTTGCCATGGCTCGCTGGTAAGCTAAAACCACAGGAACATAAATTTCTGTTGGATTTGCCGAATCGACACAAATTTCCTCAAGGCGGTGCAAATAATGAAAAAAAATGTCCCGGCGTCCATGGTCTTCGAAAACCGGTTTTAAGCTTGGCAAGATCTGATCAATCAAACCGAGATCATAGAGCTCATGCCAAGCAGGAACCTGATCGGGAAGTCGAAAAAATTTGAGGTACTCTTCACGCCTTCGAGGCAAAACAGAGCGCAGAACCTGAGCCGCGTTTTTAGAGATAGCGTCGCGCAAAGTGGTTTCAATTCGAAATTTCAATTTGTGAGCAAATCGGATGGCTCTCAAACTGCGAATTGGATCTTCAATGATCCGAGTTGTGGGATCGCCAATCATCCGCAAAGTTCGAGCTTCGATATCAACCATGCCGTTGCTGAAATCAATCAATTCATCTTTGATTGGATCATAAAAAAGCCCATTGATCGTGAAGTCTCGACGAAGCGCATCTTGCTCTGGAGTGCCAAAAAAATTGTCTCCGGATTGCACCGGGACTGGCGTGTCTTCGGTTACGGCCTCAGCAGGTTCAAAATCATCGGGAGTGCTTTCCCGCCGAAAGGTAGCGACTTCGTATTGCTGATCTCCACGTTTGACCAAAACCAAGCGAAAACGGCGGCCAATAACATAACTGCCCCAGATTTTGCGTTTCACTTGGTTGGGCTCAGCACTGGTCGCGATGTCATAATCTTTTGGATGCAAACCAGCTAACAGATCGCGAACACATCCGCCGACCAAATAAGTTTGAAACCCTTCTTTTTGAAGGGTGCGAACGATTTCTTTGGCATTGGGATCAATCCAACTTGCATGGAGATGAGGTTTTTGCTTAATTTCCATCATACAGGAACCCTTCTTATGTCATCATATCTGGCTCAATTCAATTATCAATTACTGGGCGCCGAAAACCGACGAAATTGGGTCTTTCTGCACGGCTTGATGGGATATGCCCTTAACTGGAGAAGAATTGCGACAAGTTTGCAAAACAGTGAGCGGATTTTAATTTACGACCAACGAGGTCACGGCAAATCCTGGCAGCCCGAATTTGGTTATGCAGCTGAAGATTATGCGAAAGATCTGCATCTCATCTTGCAAGAGCTAAAATGGGAAAAGATCATTCTTGTAGGACACTCGATGGGTGGCCGTTCTTCACTGGAGTTTGCCCATTTATTTCCGGAAAAAGTAGAAAAGCTGGTGATTGAAGACATTGGGCCTGAAGGAAATTTGAGCGCAGTCGACTATTACATTTGGTTGTTCGGATTGGTGCCGACGCCCTTTCCAGACAAGCGGTCAGCTAAAGAATTTTTCCTCAATGAGTTCAAAAATAAACTTCAGGGGCGGTCGCAGAACCCAGAAACTTTAGGGCAATATCTCTACTCGAATATTATGGAAAAAGAAGATGGGACCGCTGACTGGCGCTTTTCTAAGCAAGCAATGTTGGATTCTGTCCGTCAAGGCCGATCTCGG
>JAYTZS010000443.1:0-2529 GCA_043741885.1 Bdellovibrio sp.
TATCGATGCCAGCCATTGTGGCGCCCAGCCCTGGGCCCGCTGCTGAGGCTGCTTTTGCAAGGTTGATACGAATCACGCATCACCTGCTTTTCGGAGGCCCAATCCTAAGGCCACAGATGCGAATGGAGAGATCTGCTTAAGATACGCATTAGAAAAATTCTTACTGGCCCGGATACGCAAAAATGGATTCATCTTTTCAACTGTAACTTGTGTGGCTTTTGAAACTTGCTCAATCAGTCCAGGAGTTTGCGAAGCGCCGCCCGTAACAAAACAGCGGTTGAAAGTGGCGCTATTGTTGCTGCCGACAAAAAAATCAAAACTGTTGCGGATTTCATCTGTAACCAAATCGTTAGTTGACGATAAAATTTGGTGAACTTCATCTGGGGCCGCACCCTTAGAAACAGCACTGAGTTTGAGCGACTCGGCCTCGGGTAAAGTGATTCCCATCTCTTTGCTAATTTCATTGGTGTAGCTGAACCCGCCGATAGAAACATCACGTGAGAAGATCACTTCTCCATTGCTGACAACTACAAAATTAGTCACTCCCGAACCGATGTTGATCAACCCAATGACCTCATTCGATTTGCCGTAATTGGCTTCAAAAACATTGGCCAGTGAAAAACCGCTCACATCTAATGTTTTCAACTGAAGCCCGGCGCCTTCAACGGAAGTTCGATACTGACTGACCAATTCGTGTTGAGCTGCAATCAGGAGAAGATCCATTGTTTCAGTGGACTCGTTGGAATTGATCACATGGTAAGCAAGACTGATCGAATTGATATCGAACGGCAGGTATTGTTCTGCTTCCCACTGTATTTGATCAGCAATCATCTTTTTTTCGATTCTTGGAATTGTGATCTTTTTAACAATGACGGCGGTTCCCCACATTCCTGTGGCGACCATCTTTCTTTTCGTATTCAGTTCGAAATAGAGTTTTTGAATTGCTTGGGAGATCATTCCTGTGTCGTTGATCTCTCCACCATTGAGCGCATTCAATGGAGTCGGAACAAATCCAAAGGAAATCATCTGCGCGCTGTTGCGCGAAATTTCAAGCTCAGCCATTTTTATCGAACTCGTCCCGATGTCGAGTCCGATTAATTTTTTTGATTTAAATAACATTGAAAATGACACCCCAGCTGCCAACTCTCATTCTGCGAGACTCGACTTTCGATGTCAAACGAGGGGCTAGACTTCACTGAAGTTCAGGTATGAACAAGCCTAAATACCAGTGTGCAATTTGCTGACCTCCGAACAAATACACCACCGCACCAAAGGCTAGGTAAGGTCCGAAAGGAATCACTGTTTTCATTCCTTTGCGATCACGAAGTGCGATCAAACCCCCGCCCAGAGCGCCGATCAGGCTTGAGGACACGATCACAAATGGCACTGCTTTCCATCCCAGAACAGCTCCGATCCACGCTAGCAATTTAATATCGCCTCCACCCATTCCTTCTTCTTTGCGAAAAACAAAATAGAAATAAGCGATCGCCCATAAAAAACCACCACCCAGAAAAACACCAATGATCGCATCGAGAAAGCTTCTCTCAGGATTCAGCAAAGCTCCAAGCAGTCCAATAACGATTCCTGATAGAGTGAAAATATCTGGTAAAATAAAATGATCGATGTCGATAAAACTGGCGCAAATCACTGCAAAAAGAAAAATTAGAACTTCGGCAAGATACCAACTGAAACCAATAAAATGAAAAGCGCCGACAAAACTAAGAGCCATTACGAGCTCGACCAAGGGGTAACGCCAGGAAATAGGAACTTTACAATTACGACATTTAGCTCTGAGAAAAATCCAGGATAAAACTGGAATATTATCATACCAGCGAATCAAGGATTGGCATTTTGGACACCGACTGCGGGGGCTGACAATGCTTTCTCCCTTTGGCAGGCGCAAAATAATCACATTAGCAAAACTGCCAAGCAGAGCTCCATAAAGAAAAAAGAGAAAATAAAAAAGTCCCGCGGGAAGCGACGTGATGTCAGACAAGGTCTTTCCTCCTGAAAATATAAATGGAAGAAATATAGGTTATCAGCAACCAACCAGCCGAATGAACGGTGACCCACACAAGGTGCTGACTTGAGATTCCCTTATCAAGGAAGTACACGCTTCGCCAATTCAATTGGTACAAGTTAGGGCAAATCCAATGCAGGGTTTTAGCTAATCCAATGTAAAAAGGAATTTTAAATCTCTGACCAAAAAACTCAATTTCCTGAATCCAATTGCCAATTAAAAAAACTCCGAAGCCGAGAAAGAAAGCCAGAGAGGGTCGCATAAAAGTTGCAGCAAAGAAACAAATCGATAGAACCATAGCAACTTCCAGAAAAGTTCCATAGAAAACTGCAAAAAAAGAAGCAAATGAATAAGTAAACCCTAACAAGGCCCACAGGCAGACACTGAGCAAAAATTGAATGACTGCGATTAAAGATAGAATCGAGAGATATTTACCCGTTAGAAATTGAGCTCTAGAGACTGGCCTTGCTAAAACGAGCAAACAGGTTTGGCGATCCATTTCCTTGTGC
>JAYTZS010000444.1:0-2527 GCA_043741885.1 Bdellovibrio sp.
CACAAAGTTCAGGCCAACGTTGGTAAACCACAAGTTTCTTATCGGGAAACTATTTCAACAGAAGCCCGAGCCAGCTATACATTCGATAAAATGATTGGCGGTGATTTGCAAAATGTTCGCGCTGATATTTTAATTCAGCCCGCAGAAAAAAATTCCGGTTTGAAAGTGGAATCTAAGTTGGTGACAACAAAAACAAATCCAATTCCTCAAGACGTTCAAAAGGCCGCTCTCTCTGGGTTGCGCGAAGCCTCTGAAGTAGGGCCTGTCGCAGGCTACAGTTTGATTGATATGAGATGCGAACTTCTCGACATCTCTTATCCACCAGACACCCCAGCAAATGAAGCTGGAGCTAAAGCTGCAGTAGCGCTGGCTTTTCGCGAGGCTGTAAAAAAGGCGCAGCCAATCTTGCTTGAGCCCATAATGAAGCTTGAGGTGTCTGCTCCGGATGATTTTGTTGGGCCCGTTATTAGCGACCTGAATTCCCGGCGGGGTAAGGTTTTATCAATGAACGTCAAAGCAGGCGGAGGACAAATAATACATGCTGAGGTCCCTTTAGCTAAACTTTTCGGCTATGCTACAGATGTTCGATCCATTTCTCAGGGCCGAGCTAGCTTTTCAATGGTTTTTCTAGAATATAGCCCTGTTCCGCCAAAGGTGAGAGAAGAGATTCTAACGCATCTCGGACGATTTTAAGATTCGCCAAAAAGAAATTGAAAATAATTTTATTTCTTTTTGACTTTGTTTTCTATCTTCGTGCATATTCGGCCCTCAGTCACGCTGGAAACACCTCTCGACGGTCCCAGAAGTTGAGCACCAGATCAAATCAAAATGATCTGGCAGCAACTTCCGGTCGGCTCAATAGGTGTGTTTTTGCTTTTTTACAGACTGGGAACTCTAGGGATTGAAGAGGCATCGGCAGCATGACCCCCTGGAGATGGCAGTCACAAAGGATAAAGTCAGTATGAACAGCCAAAAGATTCGAATTCGCCTCAAGGCCTTCGATCACAAGCTCTTGGATCAGTCGACGAAGGAAATTGTTGAGACTGCTCGTAGGACCGGAGCTCGCGTTGCAGGACCAATCCCCTTGCCAACCCGTATCAACCGCTATACTGTTTTGCGCTCGCCCCATGCGGATAAAAAATCCCGTGAGCAATTTGAGATTCGTACTCATAAACGCATGTTAGATATTTTGGAACCAACACAGCAGACTGTCGATCAGCTCATGAAACTCGACCTCTCTGCCGGCGTAGATGTAGAAATTAAACTGTCAGCCATCTGATAGGAGTAAGTCGTGAGCGAAAATATGGAAAATGCTGCGGAAGCAGTGGCGTCACACTCTGGCGCTCTTAAATTAAACGGTCTTTTTGCTTTTAAGGAAGGCATGGCCACAATCTATAATGAACAAGGTGAGGCAGTTCCCGTGACTGTTCTTCGCTATGAGCCTTGGGTCATTTCTCAGTTGAAGACTGAAGACACTGATGGGTATTCAGCTGTTCAGATTGCTTGCCGTCCCAAGAAAGCAAAAAATTCTACCAAAGCTCAAGAGGGTCACTTCAAAAAGGCAGGTTTGGAAACCGGAACTCAGTTCATTAAAGAACTTCGTCAGGACATCCCAGCCGGAGCCGCGCTTGGAGCTCAAGTCTCTATCGACAGCTTAAAAATCGGCGATTTCGTAAAATTGACTGGAACTTCAAAAGGTCATGGTTTCACAGGCGTAATGAAGCGTTGGAATTTTGCAGGAGGCCCAGCCGCCCACGGATCCAAATTTCACCGCCGCCCAGGATCCTCTGGAAACAGAACTTGGCCAGGCCGAGTGATGCCAGGAAAGAAATTTCCAGGTCATTATGGTGATGAAACCATCACAGTTCGTAACGTTCAGGTTGTTCAAGTGCTTCCCGAAGAAAACGTTCTAATGGTCAAAGGCCCGGTTCCGGGCGCTCGAAATTCATTAGTCAGATTGGTAAGAGAATAGTTATGGCTACAGCAAATGTTCTCAACTGGAAAAAAGAAAAAGTCGGCACTATCGAACTTTCAAAAGAAGTCTTCGAAGCTGAAGTAAGAAAAGAAATTCTCCATGAAGTTGTTCAGTGGCAATTGGCTAAACGCCGATCTGGAACTGCGATGACTAAAACTCGTGGATTGGTTAGCGGTGGTGGAAGAAAACCATTCAAGCAAAAGGGAACTGGAAATGCCCGTCAGGGTTCTACGCGTTCTCCTTTGATGCCGGGTGGAGCAAAGCTCTTCGGACCAGTTCCTCGTTCTTACGATTTTGCATTGCCTAAAAAGATTCGAAGATTAGGTCTGAAAATGGCTCTTTCGCATCTGCAAAAAGAAGGCAAGCTTTTCGTGATTGAAAATTTGCAGTCCGAAGGCAAAACTGGCGAGCTCGCCAAGCGATTGAGCGCTTTCGGGTTGACTAAGGCAGTTCTGATTGATTCGCAAACGGATGACAACTTCAAGAGGGCTGCTGGCAACCTTCCTAAATACAAATATTTCTCGGTGGATGGCCTCAATGTTTTTGACCTCT
>JAYTZS010000445.1:0-18763 GCA_043741885.1 Bdellovibrio sp.
TAGAAGGTACCGTCTTCCCGTTTTGCGGAGCTGCGCTCCACAAAACGTCATCCTGGAGAGAAAATGGATTTGAATTTACGAGAAAGAACTGTGGTAATTTTAGGTCCAGTCGGATCGACAATTCAAAACCTAGTCATGGCGCTTTGTCATCAGGGAGCAGACGTCGCATTGATAGACTCGGCCGCCGATAAAATGCAAAAATTTTGTGCCAATGTATCTGATCAACGAGAGATGAACGAAAAGTTCGGTCGCGCAACTGCCATTCAAGTTGATTGGAACAACCCTCCGTCGGTGAAAGATGGTATTGGCAAAGCAGCGCAGACTTTTGGCAGCATTGACATCTACATTGATGCTATGAGCGAGTGCAAGCCCTCTCCCTTTGCCGTGGGATCAGAAAATTCCGATCTGGACACTTTGATCAATCAAAATCTCACAGTTAGTCTGAAGGCGACGGAATATATCGCGAGCTTTCTCAAAGGCAGAAAGCGAGGTCGAATTGTCTATCTTCTGCAAGACTCGATGAACCGCGGCTTGATCATCGATGCCACTGCGGCCGCCGCTCGCACCGGACTCTTGGCTTTTTCGAAAGCTCTGGCGAAGCAACTTCAAGACGTCAACGTCACAGTCAACTGCCTTTCGATGGGCTTAACTGAAGAGTATCTCCTGGGCCATTTTCCCGAGTGCACCTCAATCAAAGAAGCGCATGAGAAAATGAAGGTTCACGATCCATTGCTGCGAATCACCGAACCCGAAAAAATCGCCAATTCTCTGCTTTATCTGTGCAGTCCCCTCGGATCCGCGGTCACCGGTCAACACCTTGTCTTGTCTTAGGTTCCGTCTTCCCTTTTTGCGGGACGCCGTCCCGCAAAAAGGGAAGACGGAACCGGAGGATGGATGATCGATTTTTTCCGATTGGATGACTATTTATCGGCAGAAGAGAAATCCTTGCGTGCGCGAGTTCGCGATTGGATGTCGAGTACCGTGCGGCCGATCATTACTGACTGTTTTGAAGCTCAGAGATTTCCTCGTGAATTGATTCCGGGATTTGCCAAGCTTCAAGTTTTTGGCTCGACCATTTCAGGCTATGGATGTGCGGGAGTGAACTCGACAAGTTACGGCCTGATCATGCAAGAAATTGAAAGTGTCGATAGTGGCCTTCGCAGTTTTGTCAGTGTGCAAGGGGCTCTTTGCATGTTTCCGATTTCTGCATACGGCAGCGATGAATTGAAAAAGAAATACCTCCCAGAAATGGCTCAAGGGAAATTGATTGGCTGCTTTGGATTGACCGAGCCGGACTTTGGGTCGAACCCATCAGGCATGACAACTTCAGTTCGAAAAGAAGCTGGGCATTACATTTTAAATGGCCACAAACGCTGGCTTACCAATGGCGGAATCGCTGATCTGGCAATTATCTGGGCGAAAGATGAAAATGGAAAAATTGCTGGCCTAGTGGTGGATCGCAGTCTCAGCGGAATTGAAGTGAAACCTTTAAAGAACCGCCTGAGCTTGCGAGCCAGCGTCTCATCAGAGATGATTTTCAAAGATGTGAAGGTGCCGGCGACTCACAAATTGGAAGTGCAAGGATTGAAAGGTCCTTTCTCGTGTTTAAACAATGCTCGTTTCGGAATTGCCTGGGGAGTGCTAGGCGCGGCTCACGATTGCTTTCAACAAGCCCTTAGCTATTCGCAAAGTCGAAGTCAGTTCGATAAACCACTAGCAAGTCATCAGCTAATTCAAGCGAAGTTGGTTGAAATGTACACGGAAATTACTTTAGGGCAAATGCTGGCTTACCATTTGGCTCGCTTAAAGGACAAGAATGAAGCAACGCCGGAACAGATTTCAATGGCCAAAATGAACAATGTCTCCAAAGCACTGAAAATTGCACGAATGGCGAGAGATATTCTAGGGGCTAACGGAATTCTTGGCGATTACCACGTCGCAAGACACATGATGAACTTGGAAAGTGTGAATACCTATGAAGGCACGGAAGATATTCATCGGCTGGTTTTAGGCCAACACATCACTGGCATTGCCGCCTTTCGCTAAAGCTTCGCCGCAACCAATCCCGGGGCTCTGCGGTTCATAATGTCCTGAGCTTCAGCATGAAACTCAGGCGCCACATACAAGCGGTCAATAATTCGAGCCGCTTCGTACTTTTGGAAAATTTCTGTGCTCTGGTCAATCGGTGCCGGCTGATCCCACCTGTCATACTGATCGATCACGTAAATCGGATAAGCCTGCTGATCTGGAGTGCTCGAATGGTACTTCGAAAGCCGGTTCTGCGAAGAGGCCCAAATCACATCTATCCCTTGAGATTTCAAAAGCTGATGCAGTTCCTCAGGCCGAGTGTTCTCTGCCGTCGTATGAAATTCAGCGAGCATTTTATAAGGTTTCTTCAGTGCAATTCTTTGAGCCCAAGGATTTGGTGAGGCGGCCAGGTGCTCGTACAAACGAAAATCATTGTACTTTGTGTATTCTGTAATCGAAGAAGGCAGATGAAAATCGCAATCCCGAGCTGACAGATAGCGGTTCAGCATCTCTTCAAACACAATCGACTTGTGATGGAAATACACCATCAAATGCATGTGATGCCGTGAGATTAAAAAGTCATCGAAAGTGTAGAGCGCCCGGCGATTGAGGCCTAAATAAAATTTTCCATCCAGCTGATACGGCGTCAAATTACTGATCATCCAATCACGGTCAAACTTTCCGTAGCTAGTTCCGGTGAAATAAGAATCTCGCTCAAGATAATCCATTCTGTCGCAGTCCAACTCGCCGCTCACGAGCTGAGACAAAATCGGTCGAAAATCCAAACCTTTGTCCACAAAGAAATCATCAGGGCAAGGCAAAGTCTTATCAATCAAACAAGCAATATGCAGTGGGGAAATATCAGAAAAATTCTTCTGCAAAATTTCTGTCAACGGCGAGTCCAGAAGATACTTGATAGTGTAATCTTCATGCGTTGCTCGAGCGTTTAGCGGGGCGACTCCAAGCGCTCTTGTTTTGTAAATATCAATTTTTAAATCTGACAATGACGGCATGACTTCTTCGGTTGTATGAGACAAGGGCCCGTGCCCTACGTCATGCAACATTGCCCCTAATCGAAACACTTGGCGAAAGCGCTGTCTAATTGAAATATTTGAAAAGGGAAATACTTTGAATAGATGATCAAACACCTCTCCAGCTAGGTGGCAGACGCCTAAGGAATGCAGAAAGCGAGTGTGAGTCGCACCTGGAAAGCTCACATCCGCGAATCCCAGCTGTTTGATTGCCCGCAGACGCTGGAATTCAGCGGAATCCACCACAGCTGTTTCGCCAGTCGATAAAGGAATGGTTCCATGAATGGGATCTCGCACTTCTATTGCCATCTCCAATCCATAAGGGAGCTGCGAAGCTTTTGCAACTCTACGCGCAACTTAAGCACAAACGCTACACTGCGAAACAGGTAAAAAAGCCTGAGTTCTCAGTACAAAACCGGTCAGTCCCCCGCTAAAATAAAAACCAGGAGATTCCTGCTATGCTTAAAGCCGCTTTGTCCGAATCTACAGGTCCATCAAATGCACTCATGAGCTCAACTCATTCGATGGAAGTTTACCATCAATTGATGAGAGATATTTTAGCGCATGGAACTCGGAAAGAAGATCGAACGGGGACGGGGACTCTCAGTTTATTTGGTTATCAGATGCGTTTTGATCTGCAAAAGGGATTTCCTTTGGTGACGACTAAAAAACTGCATTTGCGCTCGATCCTGCACGAGCTCTTGTGGTTCTTAAAAGGCGACACCAACATTCAATATTTGAAAGACAACAAAGTCGGGATTTGGGACAAGTGGGCCGATGAAAACGGCAATCTAGGACCGGTTTATGGAAAGCAGTGGCGCTCTTGGGAAACCGCGGACGGGCGCACGATTGATCAGATATCCAATATGATTGAGCAGATCAAAAAAAATCCTGACTCTCGAAGGCTGCTTGTTGTGGCTTTTAATCCTGGAGATATAGAGAAAATGGCATTGCCACCTTGCCATGCTTTTTTTCAGTTTTATGTTGGAGATGGAAAACTATCTTGTCAGCTTTATCAGCGAAGTGCGGATATTTTTCTCGGAGTGCCCTTCAACATCGCCAGCTACGCTTTGCTAACTCAGATGATCGCTCAGGTGTGTGATCTACAGGTCGGAGATTTTGTGCACACTTTAGGCGATGCGCATTTGTATTTAAATCACCTGGAGCAAACGCGATTGCAGCTGAGCCGAGAACACAAGCCTTTGCCCCAGCTAAAATTAAATCCAGCGATTAAAAATATTTTTGATTTCAAATTCGAAGATATCGAAATCATTGGTTACGATCCGCATCCAGCAATCAAAGCGGAAGTGGCTGTTTAAAAGGAGTCAACTAAGATGATCTTATCTTCGATTGCAGCTATGGCTCGGAACCGGGTGATCGGTGTCGATAACACTTTGCCGTGGAAACTCCCGGAGGACTCGAAATTCTTTCGAGACAAAACCAAGGGCCACGTCATGATCATGGGCCGAAAGACTTTTGAGAGTTTTGGGGGTAAACCTTTATCCTCAAGGTTTCATATCGTCGTGACTCGACAAGAAGATTACAAATTCGACGATCCCAGTGTCGAGATTGTTCATGATTTAAAAATTGCCCTGGAATTGGCTCACATGTTGACCACAAAATACAAAGCTAAATTCGGCGACGAAGTGTTTGTGGTTGGTGGCGGCCAAATTTATCTAGAGACAATTGACCTGGTCGACCGAATTTATCTTACGGTGATTGAACGGGATTTTGCAGGGCCAGCAAAATTCCCAGAATTCAACGAAGCTGATTTTCATTTAACTAGAAATGATCTTAGACAAGAACCGATGCCTTTTTCGTTTCGAACTTACGAGAGAAAAAAACCTTAATTATTTTTCGCACCGTTACGGCACATTCAAAATGAGAATCAGGTCTGAATCTTTAGATTGAGCCAATAAATTGAAATTCGTTTAAAGAAGCCCCGACTTCAGTCCGAAAGGAAACTCAGACTAAAGAAGGGTTGTTATGACGACTAAGATATTCGCTTTGATTCCCGTTTTGATATTGACCGGGTGCTTTGGAAACGATCCAGCAGATACCCCGGCTGGAAATCTTGCGACATTGGGTGGAAGAGCTTCTGCTGGACCGATCTCTGGTGGAGCTGTGCATGTATACCGGTTGCTACCAGACGGTAGCAGGGGAGAGCTTCTTCAATCTTCAATTACTTCCGCAACTGGAGATTACTCGGTTCAAGTGCCTGCCAACTCAGGATCAGTTTTAGTGGTTGTTACTGGGGGCTCCTATATTGAGGAAGCAACCGGTTTGCCAGTCCCACTGGGTGCAGGTGAAATCACTGCGGCCGTTTCCGATACCTCTTCCAGTCGATTGGTCTCGATCACTCCGATGACTCATTTGGCAGCACAACGAGCCCAGGCTCAGGCCTCACTTGGAGTGGTTGTTTCCTCAGCCATTTTGGACGCCAATCGTGATGTCGCCTTTGCCTCTGGTTTGACGACAACAGATATCACTTCAATAGTTCCAGCCCGCCCAGACTCATCTTTGATTTCTCAGGGAGTTCTAGCCAATTCAATTGAGGCTAAATACGCTTTGCTGCTGGCCGGTCTTTCGCAATACGGAAAAGATAATGGAAATTTCAACAGTCTTCAAGTGATGGAGGCTTTTGCGATCGATTTTAAAAACGACGGTGCAATCGATGGAATGGATGGCAATACCGGAATCACTGCGCCTTCAGGCCTCGTTCTCTCTTATCGACCTTGGGAAAACGGTTTGGCCTCTGCTCAGGCAAACTACATTGCAAGCCCCTTGAATTCTGGGATTTTTAACGCCGATTCAGTAGCACCAGTTTCACCGATCTATTCGAAAGATCTACCATTCACGGTTACCTTTGCAGCGTCTTCAGCTTATCCTGGAGATTTTGTTCGGGTAACCATCGACACCCATGATGTAAATTACTCGGGATGGATTGATTTAACTGGACTGAACCCGGATGGGACTTTTTATGCAAATGGCGCCGCTTTGATGGATCTTGCCCACTCGACATTTGTAAATCCTTACATGCAAATTCAGCCTTCTGATCATGGTGTAGTGACTTTGGATTTTCTTGCTAATGTTCCGTTGCCGATGCAACTTCGAGTCAGTGGGCGAGAGGCAAGACCAAGAATGGGAGTGTCGCAAGTTATTCAGATCCCAAGCCGAATTCCTTATTTTGTGGCATTGGATTTGATTGGCGACAGTGTAGTTGCTGGTGATTGTGTGAATGGGGTCCAGGTGGCTGTCAAAGACGTCAATTCAAATAATGCGTCGGCAGTGGGTGGATCTTATAATTTCAGTTTAACCGGATTTGGTTACACTGGTATGACCAGTGGAATTCAAGTCTATAAATCTTTAGCTGATTGCCACTCGGGTACGAATTCTGTCACTACCGTGACTTTGTTAGAAAATGAAATGTTCACCTCAGTGTTTGTAAAACCAAACCTTCCTGGCAGTTTCAGCCTTCAATTAACTCCGGTTGCAGTCCCTGGGGGCAGTCTGTTAGGCGAAACTCCATCGCCGAGTGGGTGGGCGCAATCATCAAGCATTTTAAGCGTTGCTTTGCAGCCGGTGATCGTCAGTTCACAACCGAATTATTCTCCTGGCACCTGTGCCGGTCCCTTCACTCTTGGTGCGCAGAATTCTGCAGGGGTCTTAACGTCCGTCACTCATGACATTGTTGTGCAAGTAGACCCTATGCTTGGTGGAGGCGGAATGGACATGCCGACTATTTATTCCGATGCAGGTTGCTCGGCAACAGTAACGTCCAATTATATCTCGATTGTCGCTGGTCAGTCACAATCGGCTGGATTCTATGTTGGACTAGTAGATTCGTCCACTCTTCTACCATCGCTAAATCCAGCCTATATTTCTTTGCTCACGACGATTGTAACAGATCCAGATGGCCTGATGACAGACGGGTTTTCGTTCTCGGCAGGACGAACTCAATTTAATTTTGAATTCAAGTAAAACATAAGCGTCAGTTTTCCACGGAGACTCTTGGAGAGTCTTAGGATTTTGAGGCGGGGATTCAAACACTTAATCAAATTTGAACAATCTTTAATCTTTAATGTCACAACATGGCTCAGTTCGAACAGTAGGGCTATTCTGCGAATTTCTCGCATGACCAAAGTCTTGATCTCTTGTTCAACTCGAATATAACAACAGCAAACACGAAACCTTTGTCTAGTTTTTCTAGAAATGAGAAAGTCTCACTTTAGGAATCTCAAAAGGGGCCGATCAGTAGGTAAGACGATTAAACCCATGGAGCCATTTCGGTTCCCCCAATGTCATGGATGGATGTTGGAGATCTTCAAGGAGGAATTATGGGTCTGCGAATTAATACAAACACGGCTTCATTGAATTCACAACGGACGTTGTGGAACACGAAGCTGAACTTAGATAAGAGTTTGGAAAAACTCTCATCTGGATACCGGATCAACCGAGCTGGCGATGATGCTGCCGGACTGGCGATCTCTGAGAATTTAAGAGCTCAGATTCGCGGTCTCAAACAGGCTTCTCGAAATGCCAACGACGGAATCTCTCTCGTGCAAGTGGCGGAGGGTGCAATGAACGAACTCAGTTCGATCACGATTCGATTGCGAGAACTCGCGGTCCAGTCAGCATCAGATACCATAGGTCCGGTAGAACGACAATTTCTGAACGTGGAATACGATCAGTTGGTGTCAGAGATCGACCGAATTTCAGATGCGACAGAGTTCAATGGAACTCAGCTCCTGGCAGGCGTCGGCTCCATCATGGACTTCCAAGTTGGAATTAGAAACAATCCTGAAATTGACCGGATCTCGTTTGATTCCTCCAAAGCAGATGCCAACTCGGCAGCTCTTGGATTGAATTTAACTTCGGTGGCCGATAAAGCCTCAGCGCAAAATGCTCTTTCCGCGATCGACACCGCGATCATGAGTATCTCTGCAATGCGAGCCGACTTCGGTGCTCTTCAGAATCGTCTCCAAACCACTGTTTCCAACATCCAGAACAGTGTGGAGAACATGGCAGCAGCTAACTCTCGAATTCGAGATGTGGATGTCGCAGAAGAGACTTCTGAAATGACTAGAAATAATATTTTGCTCCAAGCCGGTACTTCGGTATTAGCCCAAGCGAATCAATCAGCGAACGTCGCACTTACGCTCTTGAATAAGACGTTTCAGGGATAATTTAAGTTCCTGAAAACGTCCTTGGATTTAGGTCTTTAACTACCTCAACCCAAGAAATTCAGCCGTCAGCCGTCAATTTGCTGAAGTATTGAGATTCTGTTTCCTGCACGAGGGGGATGCTCACGCGTCCTTCCTCACTCGGAATCAGCAAGATCGAAGAAGTCCCTTGGACTCGAATCTCGCTGCCGTGATGTTCCTTTCGTTGGTCCATGACCTCGAAATGCAAAAGGTCTTCATGACCTCCTACCAAAATCCTCTCAAAATTTTTTTAAAATCTGGACTCGAATTCTTATTTGTAATTTCCGATGAGCTCACTAGGAGTGTATTTACACTTCATAACAAGTGGCTGCATGGATGTGGCCGATTGCCAATTGGATGGCACAAATCATGGAGGATTTCGGTATGCAAGGAGGATAGCAATGGGATTACGTATCGCCACAAACGTGGCAGCGCTCAACGCCCACAAAAACTTGGGTGTCAATGGTCTGGCCCAGCAAAAGTCGTTTGAGCGACTGAGCTCAGGAAACCGGATCAACAGGGCGGCTGACGATGCAGCAGGCTTGGCAATCAGTGAAAACCTGAAGGCACTCATCCGCGGCTATAGGCAGGCGGACCGAAATGCCAACGATGGAATTTCACTGGTGCAAGTAGCAGAGGGAAGCTTGAATGAGGTTTCGAACATGATGATTCGTTTGCGCGAATTGGCTGTTCAATCTTCCTCTGACACTCTCGGTGACACAGAAAGAAAGTTCATCGATGTCGAATACCAGCAGCTCAAGTCCGAGGTTCAACGAATCACGGAATCGACTCAGTTTAACGGTTATGATTTGCTCAACGGAACAGGCGGAGTCATCGACATTCAAATCGGTGTCCACAACAACGCTTTTCAAGATCGAATCTCGTTCAACGCATCGGCAGCCAATTCAACTTTGGAAGCTTTGGGATTAACAGCAGAAACGGTGGCGACAAAAGAAGGGGCTCAAATGAGTCTTGATGTTGTCGACAACGCTTTGACTTCAGTGAACGCGATTCGAGCCAACTTCGGTGCCTTACAAAACCGACTGGTTTCAACCTCGCAAAACTTAAAAGTCGCTGATGAAAATTACTCGGCCGCCAACAGTCGAATTCGAGACACAGATATTGCCGCAGAAACGACCGAGTTGACTAGAAATAGCATCTTGCAACAGGCAGCAATCTCAGTCTTGAGCCAAGCCAACAATTCACAGCAGCTCGCTTTGAAATTATTGGGTTGATTCATAAGCTGAAGCGGAAACTGATGTAACAGCCAGACATAAGAAAAGCCGTGCTCCTCAAGGGGGGGTACGGCTCTGTATTTTCGTATATTTTTATTTACATTTTATTCATTGGGCAAAGCATTTGTTCGAATCAGTATCGAACCTTTAGAGCCGTCGTTAGTAGAGAATTTGAAGGTGCATCAGCGCCCTTAAGCATCGTTTGCATTTCTATAGCGGAGTGATCGTCAAAAGTACAAATTTGAAAGCCTTGACCTTCTAGGTCTTGCACCTGCTTTTCAAACCCGCCGGCAAATTCGCAAGAATTAGCTGATCGATTGAATTCAGCAATGGCTTGGCTAACTTTGCCTGATTCAGCACTTTGCATGACAGATATCGAATCAATCATCGACGAGCCATAAACACAAAATCCAACTTGATCGGCTTCAATCTGAAGTGATTGAAAATTTCCACCCGTTAAGCGGCACGAACGAATTTGCGGATTGTTGGCGAATGCTGAAAAACTCAGAAACAAGATCATCAGGCCTATCAATTTCATTTTAGCTCCTATCCGAGGATGCCATCTTGGTACCTCAAATATACTCAAGCTTCAAATGCTATCCAGCTAACCAAGATTGAAGTTACCAATTTTATCCCACAATTGGGGACTAATCAGGTCAGATCCCAACAGGTAGACTGAATAAAAGCCCTTGCCGCGGCCTTTTTTTGCATCAATTGGTAAAACTCCAGTCCCGCCGATTGTGTGAAGCCAGTTGTTTCGAAAAGCCAGCGAGTTGCTAATCAAAACATTTTTAGCTTCGTCATAATTTTTTTTCTCTAATCCTGAGAATTCAAAAGAGCTGTAAACGTGGATATCCTTATTGGTCGATATTTTTTCCATCTGTTGATAGCCCACTTCCAATTGGTGAGAAAATTTCTGTTTGCTTGGCGATCGAACTGTAAAAATCAGGTCTAAGTTGCCGCTTAAGAATTCCGAATCTAGCTCTTTGAAATCCAGAACATCCACAAACACAGTCCGCATCCGAAGCTGATCAAAACAAAGTTGTACAAATTGGCTGGCGATTGCGGACAATCCTTCCAGAGTTCCAATTCGCAGTTCCGTTGTTACTCGGTCATGGGCGACTGATAAGATGTCAGCTTGAAGCCGGCCAATTCCTTTGGTAAAAACCAAGGACAATTCATGTGCAATCTGAGTCCACCCAGATTTTCTGCGGGCACTGCGATCCAATAAAAGAATGTTCAGTTCGCTTTCAATTTTTGCAATCAAGCGTGAAAGTTGAGGTTGGCTTAAGCCCACATGAACCGCAGCTGCAGAAAGATTTTTATGCTGTACTGCTTTTGCCAACATGGACAGTTCGTAAGTGAGGTTCTGAAGCATTGATTGCAACTTCCTTTCAAATTATTTTTTAATATAATTAAAAAATGCGACAATCCCTAGAACGCCCGCAAGCAAATAACCAAAGAAACTCATTGCTGGAAATCCATAGATTAAATTCTCATGGTCGTGAACGTAGATGAACGAAGCACTGAGAACCAAAGCACCAATAATAATTCCTAAAAAAACCAGATTAAAAGAAATCTCAACGGATCGCTTGAGATCCTGAAGATCTTCGATTTTTAATTTAAAAGCATGTTCGGGGCTGTTGATTTTGCGCAAGAGGAAATTCAGTTGGCGGGGCAAGCTATTGATAAATCCCTTGGATTCGCGAATCAACTGAGTGAACTCTTGCACTATCTTGGTAGGGTCGTATTGATTTTTGATCAGCTCACCAGCGAACTGAAGTGAGTATTGCAAAAAATCGAAATCTTTTTGAATCCGATTTCCCAAACCTTCAATAGAAACCAAGGATTTAAAATACAACATCAACTCTGTTGGAACTTTTAAGTGGTGCCGAGCCGCAATCGAAGAGGACTTCAAAAGCAGTTTACCCATGTTGACGTTTTTCAACGTTAAGCCAAAGTATGGGGCAATGAGATCGCGCAATTCACGGGCAAAAAGATCCACATTGACGCCTTCGTTGAAGGGCGCAAGATCAATGTATTCATAAGCCATTCGCTCATAATCTTCTTTAGACAGCGCAACCAACATATTCGCAATACTGGATTGTGTCCGGGAATTTAGGCGCCCGACAACTCCAAAATCAATCAAGCCAATTTCGTTGTTGGGAAAAACAAAAAAGTTTCCAGCGTGCAGATCCCCATGAAAAAGCCCATCAGAAAAAACCATTTTCAAATAGGCTTTCAGGCCCAAACGGATAATCTCACTGGGGTCAACCCCTGACTGAAGCAAGGCGTTTTCACTGCTTAATGGAATTCCCTCGAGAGCTTCCATTGTTAACACTCGTTCAGTCGTCAATTCAAATTCAACTCGCGGAATCCGAATACGTGGTTCACTTGCGAAATTGACAGAAAATCTGCGAATGTTGTTGGCTTCAACGACAAAATTAGTTTCAAGTTCCAAAGTCTTAAAATATTCGTCGACGATTCCAACTGGATTAAAAGGCGCAGTCTCTTCAATGTATTTCTCGAGAAGTTCGGCCAGGAAATAAAGCACATTCAAGTCCTCATTAATCACTTGAATGATTCCTGGTCTTTGAACTTTGACAACTACGGACTGGCCATTTTTCAGAACTGCTCTGTGGACCTGAGCAATGCTTGCCGAACCTAGAGGAATTGGGTCAATAGATTGAAAATGCTCATACAACTGCGTTCCAAATTCCTCTTGAAGGACTTGCTCAATGATTCCAAAAGGCAAAGGATTGACCTGAGCATGCAATTTAGAGAACTCGATAACAAAATCTTCAGGAACCAAATCGGGACGAGCCGCCAAAAGTTGACCAAGTTTCACAAAAGTTGGCCCTAGTTCTTCAAAGCTCATCCGGATGCGCTCGGCTACGGAGTAACGAGTGTCATCAATGTTCGAACTAAGTCTTTCGAGCAAAAACTGGCCGAGCTTGATTCTCTCAGCGACATTGTGAAATCCATGTTTGGCGAAGACTCCAACAATGACTCTCAGGCGAGAAGCATTTTTTAAAGTCCGCCCAATTTGCCGACCGGCTTTGATTATTTTCATCTTCGTTTCTTTTTGTCTGAGCCGCTTTTGCTTGGTTTGGCTTCTACTACTTTAGCGGCTTTGCCTCGGGCAAATTTTTTAAAAAACCCCTCTCTGACTTTTGGCTGCTCACCGATTTCTTGCTTTTCAGACTTGCCAGTAGGGCCAGATGACCGAGAAAGTGACTCCTCTGTCGCTCGAGCTCCAAATCCTCGACGAGGTGCTTTTTTCTCCGAGCGAGAATGGTCTCGAGTCGCTGTCCGAGAAGGCCCCAAAGGCTCTCCATTTCCCATTCGGTCTTTCCACTTTTTTAGGGCCAGCTGAAGGTGGGCTTCCGGATCGAACTTTTCCCCGCGATTTTGGGATTCTGAATTGGCCTCCGTTAGGAATTCAAAAACTTTGTCGTCGGTACTGTCCATTGCTCGAGCTTTTTTAGATTTCGAAAAGCTCTCGTCTCGCCTTTTATTGTTTGGCGGCTTATTTTGAGGCTTGTTTTGAGGGGAAGGCCGACTGACTGAGGAAACTCGCGCCGAAGCAGTCCGACCTGCTGAAGGTTTAGAGGCGGAAGGTCTAGCTGGGCTTGATGGCCGATCCGCCGATTTTGCACTGCGGGAGCGATCCGGTTTGCCACGCTTCTCCCGACCACGGTCTCGCTCTCTTGATTCGCGACGGGAGCCCGAAGACTTTTCTTTTTTTGCTCTGCCCTCTGAGTATTCTTGGCCAACCAGCGAGAAATCAATTTGTCCCGAATCTGGGTCAGCCGCCGCCACCTGAACATTGACTGGATCTCCAATCGAAAACCGAGCTCCTGTTCGCACGCCCACTAGAACGAGATTTTCTTCATCAAATTCCAGTTTCTCTTTTGTCAGATTTTCAGAGCGAACCAGACCGTCGACTTCATATTGCCTCAACAAAACAAACACTCCAAATTTAGTCACAGAGCTGATCATTCCCTCAAACTCTTCCCCGATATGTTGACTCATAAAGCGGGCTTTTTTTATCGACTGGAAAAGTCTCTCAGCTTTCACAGATCTCTGCTCAGCTGCTGAAAGCATGGTTGCAGCCGTTCTGAGATCTTCTTCGGGAATCAATTTGTAATTTGACTGCTTAAGAATCTGACTTTTCAGCAAGCGATGGACGATCAGATCCGGATAACGTCGAATAGGTGAAGTAAAATGAGAGTAGAATTCAAATCCCAAACCAAAGTGGCCCAGATTATCTGCACTGTATTTAGCTTGGCTCATCGAACGCAAAGTCAAAATGTTCAGGATTTGAGCTTCTGGCTTGCCTTCAAATTCTTGCAAGGACTTGGTCAATCTCTTCTGAAGCTTACCCTGACCAATGTTCACTTTGCTGCCAAAATTGTGCAAATATTTTTCTAACATTTCAATCGCATCGGCATTTGGCGGCTCATGGATTCGGTACATTGCTGGAATGTCACGTGAGGAAAGAAAGCGAGCCGTCGCGACATTCGCCGCCAACATCATCTCCTCGATCAAACGATGTGCAAACAGTCTCTCTGAGCGAATGAAGTCGGTGGGGACTCCAGCACTGTTCAAGACAATTTGAGTCTCTGGGATTTCTAAATCCAAAGATCCGTCGCGAAAGCGCTTCGCCATCAAAATTTTGGCCAGATCAGATGCGAGCAGGATTTCAGCCTTCACATGCTTCAATTTAGCAAGGTCGTTGCCGTCGATCACTTCTTGTGCCTCGCCGTAGGTAACTCGAGCTTTGCTTTCAATCACAGCTTCATAAAAATCGGAGCTCTGCACTTCGCCAGTGAAATCCATGAGGATTTCGGCCACCACTGACAAACGTGGCAAATGAGGGTTTAAAGAACACAATCCATTGCTCAGAATTTCCGGCAGCATGGGAACAACGAAATTTGGAAAGTATACGCTTGTTCCGCGCAGATAAGCTTCTTTGTCAATTGCGGTCCCGGTTTGAACATAGTGGCTAACATCAGCAATCGCGACATACAATTTGAACCCGTTTTTTTGCGACTCAATATAGATTGCATCATCAAAATCTCGCGCGGTCGCTCCATCAATCGTGATAAAGGAAAGCTGACGAAGATCTCGGCGATTTTTCATATCCGCTTCCGAGACATGTTCTGAAAAACGGCGAGCTTCAGCGAGCACATTTTCAGGAAACTCATGAGGAATATTGTTTTGCAAAAGCACTCTTCGCACATCTGTTAAAGGATCGAGAGCATCTCCAATCACCGAAATAATTTTGCCGCGAAAACCTGCCCGGTCGCCTGGATAAGTAAGGATCTCTGCTGACACCAATTCATTGTCCTTAGCGTCCATTGAGTCGGTGATTGCAATTTGCAGATCCTGGCCCCATCCTTTTCCATCATCTCGAACAATTCCAGTTGAGCTATTCAAGTGATGAAAAGTTCCAACAACCGTCTTCGTCCCTCGAGTGATCATCTTTTTAATTTCACCGCGAAATCTCTGGCCACCGCGCTCAGGAAAAACGTCGATTTCGACCCGGTCGCCAGTCATTGCGGAGTCCATTGATTGTCTGGGAACGTAAACATCAGGATGCTCGCGATCATCTGGAATAAAAAATCCGAAACCATCGGGATGTCGTTTGATCATGCCTTCGAGAAAATTCTTTTTCATGGTGGGATTATCATCCCGGTTCTCATGAAATGACAACAGCCGCATCATGAGTTTTGCGCATAGGTTTAGAAAAAGCATTGAATAAGTCGTGAACTAAATAGGGCATTGTAGAGCCTGAGCTCTAAAAATGGCATTTTGAAAAACAACAGTTTTAATAGGGATTTAGGTTCGGATTCCCCAAGACACAGGGCTGCGTTAAAGATTGATACGCACTGCGCTAGACGTCCAGCTGGACGATAGTCCTGTGGCTTTTGACGGGCATAAAATCAGCAAAAATGTTGCTGATCTGTCGCTACAAATCCACTGTCGAACCTAGCTGGAAGTCCAATGCCCATCGAGCTTTGGCAGGAATTCGATCTGTCATTTTTTGGCCTCACAAAATAATATTTTCATTATTTATTCAAAACCTCAATTCACAAAGCTGAGCACAATTTGCAACACTTGACCGATTGCTAGCAGACTATTTCTCACACCACCCAACAACCTTGTTTTTAGATTCCTATTGATTCCGATCAAGCGCCTCATTACGATTTGAAATGAAATGAGTAATGAATGACCCTTGTTGATTCAACGAAATGACAACAAATGAAAAAGCTTCTTCTTATTGCAGCTATCGCATCTCTTGCCTCGCCCGCATTCGCTTCGAAGGCTCGAGTGAATGCTCTCGGAAACGCAGAGTTCTTGATCGATCCCCAAACAACTTTCAATAACCCATCCTATATGGCCTGGATGGCTGACTATGTAACTTTCGAAACAGGTCCGACAAATCCGACATACTCTCCTGGTTTGTTCCCAAACATCCAGCCAACTGTTCCAACGACGTCGGTTGGATCTGAGGGCGGCTTCGTTCGTTCTGCAGGTGACGCAAAATACATGGCTTACCTTGGACGAAAATCAGACCTTACAGCAGTTTCTCGGCAGGTGACTGGTTTCTTAGGTCAAGAAAACCCAATTGATTTGATGTACGCAATGAAAGGTCCTTTGAATTGGGGAGTTGGAGTCAGTCTGTCCAATTCTGACAAAAAATCGGCGACCGCAACAGTTCCGGCTCAAAAGCAAAATGCCTACGGCGTGCGCTTGGGAGTTTCAAATGATATCTGGGAAGGCTACGCAGTGATCGGGTTGGGCAGCAGCGCCACTGGAACATCTGGATTGGCAGCGTTTGGAGTCATTCAAGATCCAGATGCAAAATACACTGGGACAACCGGTTTTAAACTGGGCGCGGCTTATAAAGTTGAGAATCTTTACAATTACATCAAGTATTATCAAGACGGGTACAAAATCGATTCACCTCTGAACCCAGGCTTTAGCGGTTTCAATTCGACTCAATCTCAGTTCGATATTGGAGTCGTCGACCACAATAAAATTGAAGCCGGTCAATGGTTTTACGGCGTAGCTTTCCAGATGTACCAGTCAAAAGTAGAAGGCACACAATCAGCAATTATAAATGTCAAGAACACGGCTCAGTATGTTCCATTCTTATTGGGAGTTGAATATGATGCAATCTCATGGGCAACTGTGAGAGCTTCCGTCACTCAGAATGTTTTGATTGGATCGACTAAAGCTGACGATGACACTGGCCCTCGCCCAGATGCTCAAGACACTGTCAGCAATAACACTGTTGTTGCTGGTGGATTGGGACTTCACTTCAATAAGTTTGTTGTCGACGGAACATTGGCCGCTTCCCGAACTGGAAATGCGAACACAACAGACCTTCTCTCTAACGTAGCTTTAACTTACAATTTTTAAATTTAAAGATTAACTGAAAGGATTTTTAAAATGAAAAACGCACTTTTATTCGCAGCAATTGCAATGATGACAGTCCCTGCCATGGCATCAAAAGCACGCTTGATTGCCTTAAACAACGCCTCTCACTTGCAAGACATCCAACAAATTTTCACAAACGCCTCTTTGTTGTCAGTTCATGGCGACTGGGTGACCTTCGAAATGGGAGCCAATCCTGGAAGCAACGTCAATACGACGACTCCAACTGCAGAGGGCGGATTCTCTCGAGCTATGAATGATTCGAAGTACGGATTCTACTTAGGTCATCACTCTGCATTTGCAGGTGAATCTCGCCTCAGCAGCACGACAATCACTGGCAAGACCTACCTGACTGACGAAAATGCGGTGAATTTGTTTTATGCGCACAAAGCTGATCTAAATTGGGGAGTTGGCCTGAATTACGCGAATTCAGATAAGAAATCCCTAGGCACTAAGCAAAGCGCTCTCGGAGTGAATGCAGGAGTTTCCAGTTCGCTTTGGGATGCAGGCTTGGACGTTGGTTTGACCAACACTTTCAAACAAGACACTCTTGCTGGCACTGCCGTAGCGGATTTCACTGGTAAAACTGCTATCGGTTTGAATGGCCGTTACTTCATGGACACAATGACTTTTTCTGCCCTGTACTCCATCAATGGCGGAAAAGATCAAGTCGCTCCAGAGTCAGATTTCGAGTTGAATCACTTTAACCTCGGAGTCGAAAACTCGCATAAAACTGAGGGCGCTGACTTTTTTTACGGAATTAAATATGCCTTTGATGCTTTAAAAAACAAAGCTGCAGGGGGAGATAAGAAGTCGGAAATGACCAGTTTGCCGGTCTATGCAGGTATCGAGGCGGATGCAGCATCTTGGTTGGTCCTAAGAGCTTCTGTCACTCAGAACTTTCTTTTGGGTTCTACAAAAAACGAATTCGCTACTACGGGCGAGTCGAACACGATCTCCAACAACACGGTTGTGGCAGCAGGTGCTGGCTTGAAGTTCAACAAACTGCAATTGGATGGAACTTTTGCTAAAGCTAGCGGTGGATCAGCGACCGGTGCTTTGAACAGCAGTGACTTATTAGCGAATGCATCTCTGACTTATATGTTCTAATTTGAACGTCATACCATGTTTTCAAAGAAAGGCTCTGCTCGAAAAGCAGGGCCTTTTTTATTTTTGCCTAGCGGGTTGGCCTGCATTCGCCCTTGAAATCCGTTAAATCCGAATCTCGAATTCCTGATCTCTCATTGCCAGTCAGAAGCCTCGTCCAAAAGGTGAAGTTCCTCGGCGCTGGAGGTTCTTTATGATCCGTTTCTTCATTGTGCTTTTTTTCCTTTGTTTCACTGCCTGTCTGAAAATCACTAACATTCCTGGGGAGCAAGCTGCGGACCAGCCGATTGAGCAGCCCGAAGTGCCGGGCCAATTGCAGGTGAGGGGCGAGGCTGAGCCAAACCACTATTCTGTCCTCGTGCCTTTTCCAGTTGGATGCGAAAGTGTTCAACGAACTGAAAAAAAATGGAACGACTCCAATCCCTCCGAAGCTTCGACAACCGATCTTGAACCCTTGAATTTGCCCTTGAAAGTATCGAATGGCCTCTTGATTGATTCGCAAGTTGTAGCTGGCCACCACTATTCATATCAGGTGGGACACAAAGACGGTGCATCTTACGAGCCTGGTCAAACTTACGAAGTGCATATTCCCTTAGATTATTTGGTTGATAAAGAAATTGTTCTTTCCAAGGATGAAATGTGGAGCCGCTTCGGTCGTATTTTTTTTACCCCCAGTGGAATCATTACTACCAACGGGCATCAACTTTATATT
>JAYTZS010000446.1:0-7211 GCA_043741885.1 Bdellovibrio sp.
GGCCTGAGCTGCTTCCCAACGAGCTTGTGCCGCCGCATTATTAATCCAGGCATCATACAGTCCCGAATCTGAAGCTACATTTGCATATTCAGAAGTAACCAACAGTCCGCCGATCGGTTGACCTAGACAAAAGGCATATGCCGCTTCCTTACCCGTCAGACCAAAATACAATTCATAGTCATCTGAATAAGGGGGTTGGTACCAGAGGCCCGAAAACAATTTGTTTCTCAGAGATCCATCCGTACCACTTAAAAGCAAATCCATAGTCGCTGCCTGATGCGCTGTCATTTGAGTTTCTGGGTAAAGCTGTTCTGTACATGCGTACAAGCGACTCCTAATTTCAGTTGGATCTGGAGACGAGTAGCCTGCCGGGTAGCTGTTATTATTGATCGGGCAAGATAAGGACATAATTTTAGCTAACTTTTCGGCCTTAGTTGCCATTCGCGGAGGTGCCGGCGGAACTAAGGGAATTTCACATTTCAAACAAGTTGCGATTGCTTCTTGATTTCCACAAGCGCCGACTTTGCGAAGCGAAGTTTCAGCTGCCGGAATAGGAGTGGCAGGAGGAGTATTCGTCGGAAAATTTTCAGCAGCTTTGTAAAGCCCATTCGGATTTGGCGTAAAACTCATTTTCTGGCAGGCTACTGATAAGAGCACTGATAAGAGACTAGTTACAATTGTTAAGGCTGAATTTTTCATATCGGCACACTCCCATAGAATTCTATTACATGTTTCACGCCAGCTAGACTTTGGAATAGAGCCTTATTGCAAGTCGTGAATACCGTTCAACATTCATCCGACAAAACTTCATATAATTTTCGAGCAAACTGTCTAAGAAAAATATTTGATTAAATTTAAGACAAATAATTGCAAAAATTTCGCTGGTTTTAAGTCGAGAAGGACGAAGTCACAAGACTTCAAACTCAATAAGCAGTACTTGAGTTGCTTAGTAAATGAATTTTTAGTCGGTTTCGAGGAGAAATTTTTTGAATAATGTCAATTCTACAGACAACTTTTTTTCCCAAATTAAAGCCCCCAAAAAAAACCCTGCACATTTTCATGGCAGGGTTTTCAAAACTCGAATTTTGATCTTAAATATCAGTTCGACTAGTAACGTGAACGCGGAGAATATCCACCGCCACCGCCACCGCCACCGCGACTGTCACGGGGAGCCTGGGGCTTTGCTTCTGAAACGTTCAAGGCGCGTCCACCAGACTCTCGTCCGTTCAACTTTGTGATCGCATTTTGCGCATCACCTTCGCTGGACATTTCAACAAAAGCAAAACCTTTGCTGCGACCTGTTTCACGATCCATGATCACGCTGGCAGAATCAACCGCGCCGAATTCGCTGAACATTTCTGTCAGTGCTTCATTATCGACTGAATAAGATAGGTTTCCGACGTAGATTTTTTTTCCCATAATTGCCTCCTAGGCTTTGGGGCCATTCGCAGAGGACAAGAGAACATCTATTGACCTGAACAGAGAACGGACGATGAACCACTGATAAACCATGGCCTTATTTAAAAAGATAGGCGCATTGCAACTTTTCTTATATCAGGAGTCTTTTAACGGAAGCTGCGATAGGCCTAACACAGCAGGGCCGACTTGGCCTCTCACTTGGCCTCTCACTCGGCCTCTCACTTGGCCTCTCACTCAGTCACTTGAGAAGGCTCCGGCTTATCCAGGCTTTCGAAATAATCTGAAATTTTGAAATTCAAGTTCTGAAAAGCGACGTCCCTTGCACTGAGCCCCGTTCGATTTTTCATTTGGAGATTGATCCCGTGACGAACCAAAAGTTTCAATTGCTCAAGATTATTTCTCTCAACACACAAATGAGCCAAAGTGTTTCCATCCAGATCACTTCGATTGATTTGCCCACCTGAATTCAAAATCTTTAATATCACTGGCTCTGATTGCACCGCCACTGCATAGAACAAGGCATCCCACCCTTGCTCATCGACGGCATCTACTTTAGCTCCCGAATTCAACAGCTGTTCTGTGAGCCAAGAGCTGCCTTGAGATGCTGCCACCATCAATGGAGTTAGGTTAAAACTATCTTTCAAATTAACTTGTGCCTTTGAGCGAAGAAGCAAAGTGACAATCCGATTTCGTTGACCGTCGATCGAATAAAACAAAGCTGAGCGGCCTTGATAATCTAATAAATTAACCTGCGCTCCTGAGCGAATTAACAGCTCGACCATAGAAAGATGACCTTTAAACGAGGCCAGCATCAAAGGCGTCACTTTTTGCTCATTGGTTTGATTTGGATTCTGACCGGCTTGAAGTGCTGCCTGGACTGCTTCAACCTGCCCCTGCCCTACAAGAAAAAAATATCGAGCTGTTGGCAAAATTGCCTTATTGGGCAAACTCGAGTGAGCGCAGCCAATAAGCATCCAGACAACTACTAAAAGCGAAGTCCTACCTGCTGGGAACTGGTTCATCGTCTATTAACCTCCTTAAATAAGTGTCTCGCACTCCTACGAGTTTCACAAAGTCGAGATCTGAAAAAGCGAGTTTTTAGTGGAGTGGGGCAAGCTATCCCAAATTGAAAGTTAATACTAATTATATGTGAATCCAACTCGGACCTGTTTTTGCACTGCCAAGGCACAACCAAGGAGGATTTATGATCCAGTATTCAAAAGAAATTCTAGCAGACTCTCAAGGCAAAATGGGTTGGGTCCTTCTTTGGGCCCTAGGTATTCCAGTGCCTATTCTGTTAGTCCTTTTTCTAGTCCGCGGATGCACATAGAAAATGAGGACATTATACAACTTAATACACTAGAAGTGATCAGTGTTTGCTTGCTTGATACAATGGAGTCACTCTTGGCATCAAAGATTCAATTCGAGACAATCGAGTGGAGTCCGCCGGGTGGGTGCTCATCCACTCTGGAGGCTTCGATCCACCAGAAGCGCTCATTTTTTTCCAAAGACTAGCCGCTTCCTGCGGATTGTATCCGGCTCGAGCCATTAGCTCGAGACCAATTTCGTCCGCTTCTGTTTCTTGAGTTCGACCGTTTGGTAACGTCAGCAAAAAAGTTGCGCCCAAGGTAGCCAATTGAGCCTTCGACTGGGAATCTAAAACACCTGATGCTGCGGCCGCGGCAAATCCCACCTGTTCCAATGCACTGTGGGTCATTCTTTCACGACCATGTTCTCTTAAGGCGTGAGAGATTTCATGTCCCATGACAGCAGCAAGTTCGCCATCCGTTGACTGAAGCTTTTCAATTAATCCTGAATAAACAATAATTTTGCCGCCGGGCATGCAATAGGCATTGATATCCGGGCTCGTAATTACATGTACTTCCCATGGCCAGGAGGGAGCATCTTTGCGAAAATTAGCCGTTTCTGGGATCAATCGTTTTGCAATAGCTGACACCCGAGCCAGCATTTCAGGCTTCTGGTCAAGTTCGCCTTTTTTTTGCGCATCACCCTTCACTTGATCATAACTAGCCAGAGACATTTTCATCACTTCCGAGGCAGGCATCCAAAGAGTCTGAGGTCTTTGAACTCCGACTACACCTTTCTCAGTGGTGGTCGAACAGGAAACTAAAATAAGAGGCAAGACAAGCAATAGAACAGCAGGAGTTAAAAAACGTATCATCCTCTCTTTATGCCGAGCACTCATTTTAAAGTCAATAACCGCAAATTTTGAGCATTCGCCCGAGCTATAAATAAATTTTTATTTTTGTCACTTCTTAGCTATTTTTGTCCATAGCAAGATAAAAAATTTGTTACCAATCCTAAAAAAAATCTTGAATTTCAAAATCTTGAAAAATTATTGTTTCACAGCAGATTGAGTCAACGCGCCAAATTTACGAGTCGTTTTGACTCGAGAGATTTCTTCATTGCTGCCCAGAGTGCTATGAAAGACGGCATAGGATTTGTATTAGCAAAGATCTGTGTACGAGGGGGTACCAAATGATCAATGGAATGATGTGCGGTAATGTCACGCTGAAATGTGCAAGTGAATTGAGCGATATCGTCAAGACAAGTTTCCAGACAATTCTAAACCAAGTTGCGGATTTCTCTCCTTCCGATTCATCAGTGAAAGCTGAGTTAGACATGAAGGAAGGTTTGTACAATGCTAATATCGAAATCCATTCTCAAGAATTAAATATTTCAACCGTCAAAAGCGGTGCAAGTGTTTCTTCGCTTTTAGGATCGATCAAAGACGATTTGCTGGAACAGATTGACGCGTGGAAAAAAGTGCGAATGGTTGAAGTGAATTAATCTTAAAAATCATCGGCTGCTGACAGCCGGTGTATTCTCAAATCAAATCGGTTTTCATGGAGGAAGCCATTATGAAAAATATCAAATTATCTAGTTTATTGTTAATTATTTTGGGTGGAGCTCTTACTTGTTTTTTATGGCTGCCACTTTTACCAGTCGTAATCCCACTTGTCGCATTGACCATAGGAGCACGTTGGATTGGCGAAATTATGGTCTCTGATGCTTGGGCAATTCGACGAATGTCTTCCCAAATGTCGCCCGCGGGCTACTCTCCGCATATGAATTCAAACCTGGGAAATTCAGACACTCAACATTATTTACCTTTGGGAGAGGCCTGGCAGCATGAACAAAACTTTGAACCAAGCGATCCTCACAGTTTATTTCGTGAGACACTACAGAAAAAGTCTGCTCGCAGAGAAACAAGAGAGTATCGAAAGTTAGCTCGTGTTTTAAATGGAATGGCAGTCAGAAGGCACCTAGCTCATACTCAATGAGTGTCATTGCGAAGTTTTTGAAGTGTCAAAGAATTCGGCCAGTTCAAACTCTTTGCGATACAAAGTTTTTCGCCCAATTCCCAAGACATGAGCAGCAGAGTCCTTAGTTGAACTTCGTTTCAAAATTTCTTGAATATACAAAAGCTCAATTTCTTTCAAAGACGGAAGATGATCGGTTAATTGGAAAAAAGTCTTAGGAGATTGAGTCAGCTGCCGGGTCTCCAAGACTTCTTTCGTAATTTGATTACCAGGAGACAAAATGAAAGCTCTTTCTAGCATGTTTTCAAGCTGTCGAACATTGCCTGGAAAAGCATGATTTTCAAGATACTGCTTTGCTTGGTCGGCTAATACTTTTCTCACTCCCCAACGGTCTTGAAGCATATCTAAAATGTGGGGGATCAATAGATTCAAGTCCTCTTTGCGCTCACGCAACGGCGGAATATGAATCGGAATTACATTCAGCCTAAAGTATAGATCCTCCCGAAATTTCCCCTCTTTAACCAATGCCTCAAGATTTCGATGAGTCGCACAAATAACCCGAGCATCAACTTTCACCGTTTTCTTTCCGCCCACGGGACGCACTTCTTTTTCCTGCAAAACCCGCAAAAGCTTTGCTTGTAGAATCAAAGGAAGCTCTCCGACTTCATCTAAGAAAATAGTCCCTTGGTCGGCAGTAACAAACAGCCCAGGCGTGTCCTTGTCCGCACCAGTAAAGGCACCCTTGGTGTGTCCAAACAATTCAGATTCAATCAAATTCTCAGGCAATGCCGCGCAATTGATCGCAACAAACTCAAATTTAGAACGAGGGCTCCGATTGTGAACCGCTCGTGCCACTTTTTCTTTTCCGACTCCGCTTTCGCCTGTAATCAAAACAGCCGAATCATAAAGTGCAATTCTAGAGATCATCTGAAAAATATTTTTAATTGCTTCACTTTCGCCAACGAACCCTTCAAAGGATTGACCATGAAAAATCTGTTGTTTCAAAGACCCTAGCTCAAACTGAGTCTCGATCTGACGGATCGCTTTGGTGAGCCGAGCTTCAAAAACATTGTAAGTAACAGGCTTGACCAAGTAGTCTAAGGCCCCTAAACGCATCGCCTGGACCGGATACTCTAAATCGAGATTCCCAGAAACAAAGATCACTGAAACTTGAGGAGCTTCTTTTTTAAGAACTTCCAGTATTTCAAACCCTGTTCTCTCCGGCATCGATATGTCACTAACCAGAAGAATAGGCCCGGCAGTCTGACGAATCCTTTGCAGAGCAGATTCTGTAGAAGTCGAAGTCCACGCATCAAGACCCATCTTTCCAGCAAATAGTTTAAGAATCGACAAGTCCGATTCGCTATCATCTAGAAGAATAATTTTAACCTGAGTCTCAATCATTAATTTTTCTCGATCTGGTAAAGTGGCATTCGAAATCTACTGAGCGATCAATAACAATTTATTATTAGTGACGCAACTCACTTCGAAGCTGATTCAAGGTCAATTCAGAAACAAACTGAAATTGCTTCAAGAAACTTGCGAACTCTTCATCTTTCTCAGGCTGATCCGCAATTTGATACATATTTTCGAGCAATTGGCTTGCAGCTATACAGCCTAAATTTGCAAACTGGTTTTTTAATTTATGAAGATCAAATCTCAATTGTTTTCGATCAAACGAAGGCCCTGTCCACTGTAAACAATGTAGCAAAAACACTTCTCTAGCTTCTTGCAGCCGCCTAAACAGCCCGTTGACCAAATCATCTTCCTTCTGATCTTGAGCAACGAGAAGCAGTTCTTGAAGGTAATTGTGATTGATCAATTCTTGTTCCATACAGCCCTTATGTCTTAGATTTAAGAGTTTTACTGAACGCAAAAACTCCTTCAGAGTTTAATCGACGCAAATTCGGTAGTTCCACTTCGAAAGTCTTTCCCATCCCCCGTAATAGATTCAATCTAAACAATTTCTATGCCATCCATCGTAAAACAGGTGACTTAGAACAAAGGAGCATGAGGCCATTTTCCCCGAAAAACGGGACATTTTATGAGCCAGTTTATCTCAAAATCAATTTAAAAGGGTTTTTAAGTATAAACAGGGTGGTTCAAATTTTGCGTCAGAGCAGACTGAACATTGCAATGTAACAAGGAGGTTGGCAATGAAACTATTCCAGTCAGAGCGAAAATTATCAGAAGAACTATCAAGAATTTTAGCCGCTCCCCTCGAAAAACGGCAAATGGTTGAAAGAATGGCAGAAAAAGAGGATGCCGATTTCATCGCCTACCTTCCTTCGGATTTCGAAGTGAATGAAATGAGCTTTCATCATTATCAAATCAAAGATGGTTCTGAAATAGTAATTAATGTGTAGAAAAAGTAAATTTTCGAAATTTTTCTTATCTTCTTTTCTGGATTCCAGTAATTGGAATGAGTTTGGAAGATTGGTCAGCCTCAATGCACCGAATTTCAGCTACAAAATTTAGCCAAATCCCATTAAAAATTCCAATCTTTTG
>JAYTZS010000447.1:0-2515 GCA_043741885.1 Bdellovibrio sp.
AAAGGAATTTCAAAGATTGACTCGAGGGACTCAGCCTCACGGTTACGAAGGAAAAGAAATTCAGTTTTTCTTCAACCGATACCTGCTTTCGGATGCTCAAATCAGCGAGGCCTTCCAGAAGGAAATTTTTAAACTCAAAGTGGTCGTGGTCGGCGGTTCAGCGGATTTTGTGACTCGTGTTGAGCTGGATCAGTTCAATCATTTTCTTGGCGAGTTGGAAAAGCAGCTGGAAAAACTTCAGGGAAGTGCCAAACTTTTGTTTTTTAGCCGGAATTCCGCTTCCGTGGTGCCAGGCGAACTGGAACAGCTGCAAAAAAACTTGCAAGGACTTGGAAGCTTCTTGCTCGAAAACTCAAAGCTCGCAGGATCCCGCTACCAATGGATCGATCTGATCGGATTTCTCAAAGAGCTGAATCATTTTATGGGAGAGCCGGCTAGCTTAACCACTTTGCTCAAGTGGGTTCCTTTAGCTGAAAGTATCAAGGTCGTGTTTCTGGGAGAAAATGCCAAGTTGGTTTCAGCTCAAGAGTGGTCCATGGCCGAGTCCTGGGTTGTTTCAACTTACCTAACAACTCTGCATTTCTTTTATGAAATCAAAGATCACGAGCTGCAGACTCCTGGCGAGTGGAAAACTTTGCTCTCTGTTTTGGATCAAGTTTTTACCGCGGTGGAAACATCGCCTGCCATGCAAGACAAGAAAATATTAGAAGCCCAGGGGATTGATCGTTTGATTGATGAAGTTTTCAAACTTAAGCTGTTTCAAACAGTTGTCACACCGGATCTTTTGAAGAGCACTTATCGCAAGTCGCTGGTTCATTTTATAGAGACTCCGATGGGACGAGGAGAAGCCATTCGAATCGATGGTTTGACCGAAACTCATCTGCGAGTTCTCAAGCAAGAGTACGATGTTTGGAAAATCTCACAGATGTTCTTAAATGAAACTTACGCAGCAAATCCACAGCAAAGCCTGCAGTCTCTGCGGCAATATTTTGGGCAGTATTTATTTTCTGAAAAGCTTGCCTCAATGGATCTCTCGGCTTTGGAAAAAGAGGAAGTCCTTCGGAGCTGGCAGGATTTTGGCGGACTTCTCAATAGCCAGCCAGCCATCACTTACACTGCTAAGACAAAAATACTGATTGCTCCACAATCTGATCAAGCCCGTCTCAGTTTTGTCAGTGCTAATATGATCAATTCTATTCGCAGTTATGTCCGCTTGGCTCACCGTGGTTACGCCGAGCAAGTTTCAAGAAACCTTTTCGACAACCGAATGCCTGTCAGTGGAATGGTTCACTTACAGGAAGATTTTTATGATTTTGCAGTTCAAATTGGCTTTTTGGATCCGCGAGAACAAAGCTCAGCCATCAAAACTTTTCGTGAAGGCAATCTTTTTACCTTCCACGGCAACGGCGACGACTGGCTGACTCCTTTAGAGACCTACGAACTTTTAAGCACCCTGATTTCTGGTGGACGTACTCAGGTAGCTGAGATTTACAAAGATCTGAAGTCGAGAAATTGTTTGCTAGCCGAGCTGGACATTTTTGCAAAGCCCAAAGTTCAGGAAGCCTGCTTCGCTCAGTTGCTGCATGACAAAGCGGCTGTGTATTTTGATCATTTGCCTGGGATGGTGCGGTTTATGGGATCGTTGAACACTGATCAGTGGGCCCATTTCTACCGAGGGCTGCTGTCGATTGCAAAAAAGAAATTCAATCCTTCGACAATTTTGGATTCTTCAGAAATTCGCACTCTGACTACATTGGTGGATTTTGTTGAAACGGTCTTTGTGAACTTCGATAGCAATCAGAATATGATGCTGAGCGAATTTGAAACTTTGGCTGCATCCCCACGGTTTCACGCTTATATTGCATCCATCAGCCCTCTGAAAGGCTTTATGGTGGATGATATCTTTTTGTACTTGGTCTTCAAAGGCAGCAAACCCGCCGAGGGTTGGTTTGCTGGGGCCGCCGAGCTCGCGGCCTTTAAAGCCGAGAGATTATTTGGTTTAGGGGAAGTCAGCCGGATGAATTTGATTCAGTTGATGGCCGTTCTGAAAGACAATGTTCATTGAAATGTTCATTGAAAATGAATTCCAAAACATTGAAGGCCATTTCTATTGCCTATATCAGCCTCTTGCTCTTGGGCTTGAGCGATAACATTCGTGGGCCTATTTACCCTGAAGTTCTCAATGCCTTTCATCTTTCCAATACCCAGGGAAGCTTCTTTTTCTCGCTTTCCTCGACCTTCGGATTCTTGGGAGGTTTGATGAGTGCCATTTTGGTGGATCAATTCTCCCGGCTGCAAGTTTTAAGAATATCAATCTTGGGTCTGCTGGGTGCTCAATTGGTCATGGCCTCATCGGTGCATTTTTCGGTGCTACTGGCAGCCTCGGGAGTTTTCGGATTCAGCTTAGGAGTCATGGGAGTCGTGCAAAACATGCTGGTTGTGCAATCGCTGGATCCAGGCCCTCAGAAAAACAAAATTTTGTCGGGCCTGCACAGCATGTATGCCGGCGCTTCGG
>JAYTZS010000448.1:0-7202 GCA_043741885.1 Bdellovibrio sp.
TCGAAAATCTGGTGCAAATGTATTCGAATATGAAACCACAGCAAGCAGCAAAAGCTTTCGAAGACATGGATGAGAATTTAGCAATTGAAATTTTAGGCCGGATGAAAAAGAAAAATGCAGCTGAAATTATGAATTTAGTTAAATCAGAGAAAGTGAAAACTCTCTCTGAGAAATATGCAGGTTACAAACGCAACTAGAACTTTAAATGTGAAAGGAGACAAAAAACTGTGATCACAGATCGCGCGAATCTGGGTCCGTCCCTGAACAAGGGGACATCAGATTTGGGAGCGAGCCGAGGTGCCGAAAAGCCGGAACAGAGCGCAGCTGCCAAACTTGAGAAACCAGACAAGGCGAATTCGTTTGATCAGATTTTTCAGAAACAAGTCGATAAGACAAGATCTGAAAAGCCTGAGCAAAAAAACGTGAGAGCACCAGATGCGAAGCCTCAAGCAAAGCAGGAGCCAAAACCTGTCCAAAGCAATTTGGAAAAACTGAGACCGGGGAAACCCAATTCAGTTCAGGCAGCGGATTCAGCAGTTGAAAAAGCGCAAATGAGCTCGAACAAGAATGAGCCAAGGACGGCCCGAAAAGAAAAAGAAGACTGGGAAAATGAAGAACCAGGATCTGTGAGGAACGAAGAATCAAAAGAGAAAGTTGGAGAGAAAGCCAACTCTGGATCGACGCCTAGGGAAAATGTGATGCTGAAATTTATGGACTCTATGGAGAGTGAATTCGGCATCCCTCCGCAAAAGCTTGTGGAGGCGATGACACACATCCCGAAAAGCGATCAAACCAGTGCTCCTGAGGATTCTGCCTCGCAAGTGATTGGTCAACTTGATTTGCCACCGGAACAAGAGCAAAGAGCTCTCGCCATGTACATGGGAATGCTAGCTGCTCTAAGGCAACCAGCCGAGGCGACTCCAAAAGCTTTTGTAATGGCCAGTGCAGCGACAGCTTCGGCTGGTCCTACTGCATTGATGGCTCATCAAGAAAGAACTTCAAAACTGAACAACTCTCTGGATTCAATGAATTCAAAGTTTTTTATGAAAGGTCCGAAGGAAACGTCGGAGGCTCTAGTGAAAAACAATGACATCAACTCTATGGAGAAGAATCCAGAGAAGAATCCAGAGACGAATGCTTTTCAATCAGATGGTTTGAAAGGAGCCCTCCAGCCAGAAGTGGATGGAGAGAAAATTTCAGATTTCATGACTCAAAAGGGAGAAGCTCAGAATCTGTCTTTGAACAATCCAGAATTGAATTCTCCTGATGGGTCTCTGAAAAAGTATGGACCGGCAATTCCAAAGTTTGATTTGCAAAGTGTGGATCCGAACTCTGAAGAAGCAAAAGAGCTGATGAAGCGCTTGGCTGTTTTGGGATCGGCTGCAACCGCGTTGAATCAAGAGATCAAAGCAGATCCTAAAACTTTGCAAGCGCTGAAAGCTGAGCATTCGATGCAAGCTCTGAATGCTACAGCTAGCAGTAGCTCTGCAGGTTCAGCTTTGGGTGGAATGGGAGCAGATAGTGAAAGCGGTGATGACGGCGGCAATCTGGACGGAGATCAATCTTCGAACCAGCAAGCAGCTCTTCATGGCAATCATGGGAAGAATCTACTTCACACCAGAGGAGAAGCTGCTCTCGCGACGACAAGTTTTGGTGAAGCTTTAGCGGCCTCAAAGGCAAACGTGGCTGGCGGTTCAGAAAAGCAAGAGAGCGTCCAGCAGCTGATGAAGCAAGCGCAGTACATGATTAAAAAAGGTGGAGGCGAAGCCAAAATCACAATGAATCCCGAGGGGCTCGGTGAAATTCATATGAAAATCACTGTCAACGACGGCAAGGTGAATTTGGAAATGTCGGCTCAAACCAAGGAGGCCAAAAAGTTAATTGAAGGTTCGCTGGACGAACTGAAATCGGGACTAAGTCAGCACAAGTTGAGCATTGAGCATGTGAAAGTCGATGTGGGCAATCAGATGGCTGGCGACAGCAATTCTGAATCGCAAAAGCAGCAGCGGCAGATGGACATGAACCGGGATCAGTCGAAAGATCAAGCTCGCCAGTTTTGGAGTCAGTTCAATGACAACGGTGGATTTGATAGACGCGGAACTTTTTTTGACAACCCAGCCATTCGTGCCTACAGCGGAACGAAACAAGTGGATGCTTTAACTCCATCCAGTGCTCCCAGTGTCGAGGCGACTCGGGCAATGGGGTCCGGAAAGGGTCGAGGCTTGAACTTGGTTGCTTAGGGATATGAGAGGATAAGAACTTCAACAAGGATGTTGTATGGCTGTGATGGGTGTCAAACAAGGAACGAAATCTTGGGGCGACAGTGCTGGCAGAGATGATATCACCAAGGGCGATAAGATCAACACGAACAGTGCAATTGATCAAGCTGGCCTCGGTGCTGAAAATGTCGGTGATGTGCTCAATAAAATTGTCGATCCCAATTGGGTGGATCCGAGCAAAAAAGTTCGGACCACTGGGAATGACAAAATGGACAAAGATGCGTTCATGAAACTGATGCTCGCACAGATGAAACATCAAGATCCAAGCAATCCGATGCAGTCCCACGAGTTAGCAGCACAGCTAGCGCAGTTCAGTTCGGTCGAGCAATTGCAGAATGTGAACACGACTCTCGCTCGAATGGAAACAGCGCAGAAGCCGACGGAAAGTTTCCAGGCTCTGAATTTTATCGGGAAAGCAGTCAGTGGAGATTCATCGAAGGTCACTCGACTGAAAGGAGATAAGACTCATGATTTTACTTACACTCTCCCAGATACGGCGAAGGAAGCTGTGGTTCGAATTCGAAATTCCAGTGGAGAAACTGTGCGTACTATCAATTTGAAAGAATTGAAAAAAGGCGAGAACACCTACACATGGAATGGGCAAGATGACCGCGGTGCTGCAATGCCAACTGGTGATTATCAAATGTTCATGGAAGCCACTTCCACTGCGGGTGCTAAGCTTGCGGCGAAAACTGATTTCGAAGGAACGATTACTGGAATCAATTACACTGCAGACGGACCCGTGCTCTTGGTCGGTAATCAAAGTATCAAATTGAAAGACGTTAAGAAAATTGTGGACCCAAGTCTTATGAAGAACGGCCAGATTTCAAAAAATTTTTCTGGTCAGGACTTGAAAAACAAACAGGTCACATCGCAAAATAAAGAGAAGCAGACAGAAGAAGACAAAGGTGCACAGGAGCCGTCGCTCGCGACAGCTTCGAACATCATGGACAATGTGGGAATGTCTCGTGACATGATTGCCAAGCTGGAAAAAGAAACCAAGCCTGACAATAGCAGCATGAAGGCAGAAACCAAGTCGACTCCGCAAACCGGACCGACTCAGGTGAAACCGCAGACTCCGAATAGGCCCTCGACTTTTTCTGAGAAAGGAAGCAATCTTCGGTGATGTGACAACAACTGAAGAGGATTAAAAGTGGACATAAAAAAAGTTTCGAATTTTGAAAATTTAGTGAAGCCAGATGTCGCAGGCGGGATCGGAAACACCAAACCTGGTGGTGCTGGTCAGTCGTCAGTCAAAGTTGGCGGACCTTCTTTTCAGGAAACGTTTCAGGAGAAGCTGAATGGCCTGCAAAATGGTGGAGGACTGCAACCGCAAGTTGGTAAAGCAACAGTCGCTGGCGGGGCAATGCCAGGACCCGTTCAGACAACGGACTTGAAATTTTCGAATCATGCTGTGGAGAGAATGCAATCCCGAGGCATTTCATTCAACAAAGGTGATATGGACCGTTTGAATGAAGCCGTCACTCGAGCCGCTGCGAAAGGCTCTAAGGACACTCTGGTGCTCATGAATGACTCGGCCTTGATTGTTAGCGTGAAGAACAAAACTGTTGTCACTGTGATGGATCAGGCGGCTCTGAAGGAGAACGTTTTTACCAACATCGATTCGACAATCGTGATGTAGTTTTAAATGGAGTTTGAGGTTTAGATTTTTTGTGTGAATTTAAGAGTTAAGTTTTAGTTTTAAGTTTTAGTTTATAAAAATAAATACAGGGCTGGTCCTCGTAGAGGAAGCCCTCCAATCTCAGACGCCCGATTGATTGAAGGTGTCTGAACACGGAGGTTCAAATGGGTGTTCTTTCTTCTTTATATACCGGTGTATCCGGTCTCGTTGCGCAGGGTGAAGCATTGGGCGTTGTTGGCGACAACATTGCCAACGCCAACACAGTCGGCTTCAAAGCCAGCCGAGCAGAATTTCAAGACATTCTTTCCAAAGATTTAAAAGGCATCCTCGGAGGAAATCAAATCGGTCGTGGTACCAAAATTGGTGCTGTCAATCCGATCATCACACAAGGAAACGTCGATTCGACTGACAAGGTGACGGATCTGGCGATTTCTGGCGAAGGTTATTTCCAAGTGAAAGGCAGCGATGGAACTTCTTATACTCGAGATGGATCTTTCCACTTCGATAAAGAGGGATTTTTGGTTTCCAATGACAACCAGAAAGTTCAGGGTTTCCAAGCCGATGAGCGTGGAAATATTTTGAACAAAACTGGCGACATTCGATTCCCTCGTGCTTTGATTCCAGCGAAACCGACAAAAGAATTAAAAATGGATCTGAACTTGGACTCGCGTGTTGAAGCGACTAAGAAATTTGATGCAAAGGATCCGTACTCAACTTCGCATTATTCTACGGGTGTTGAGCTTTTTGACTCTCAGGGAAATAAGCATTTGGTGACTTTGTTCTTTAATAAAACTGAAGATCGAAATTGGGAGTACCGTGGAACTGTCGACGGGAAAGAAATGACTGGCGGAACTGCGGGTCAATTGGGTGAAGTTTGCAAAGGAACTTTGAAGTTCAATGTTGATGGAAAACTGGAAGAGCAGACGATGAGCGAAAGCAATTTCAACTTTGCTGGTGGAGCTTTGCAAAACCAAAAAATGAAATTCAATTTTGGTGATGCGATCAAAGAAGGCGGAAAAGGAATTGACGGAACCAAGCAGTACGGAAAAGACTCAGACCTGATCACTTGGCATCAGGATGGAGCCGCCGCAGGAACCATCACGGGTTTGTCGTTCAATGATCAAGGAGTTCTAACTGCTCTGTATTCGAACGGAGAAGCTGCGGATCTGTCTCAGATTGCGATGGCGAAGTTTGAAAATCCAGAAGCCATGTTCAAAGTTGGAAACAATCGATTGAAAGAATCTCGTGACTCGGGCCAAGCTGCCTTGGGAGCTTCTGGCCGAGCGGGTCGAGGCAAGTTATTCGCGAAATCTCTCGAGCGTTCAACAGTCGATCTGGCTGCTGAATTCGTCAACTTGATCCAAAATCAACGGGGTTTCCAAGCCAATGCAAAAACGATCACAACAACCGACGAATTACTCGGCGAAGTGATCCAACTGAAAAGATAACCTGAAGGTGCCTGCCCTTTTTTGGTAAATGTGCGCGTTAGATTCTTAAGCTTAAACTCCGAGGTAGGATCGGCGGACGTTGTCGTCGTTGAGGAGATCGAGCCCCTTGCCCTTGAGGGTGACTTTGCCGGTTTCGATCACGTAGGCGTAATTGGCGACCTTAAGGGCCATCCGGGCGTTTTGTTCGACGAGCAAGATGGTGACTCCCTGGGAGTTAACCTTGCGAATGATTTCGAAAATTTGCGAGACAATTCGCGGGGCCAAACCGAGGGAGGGCTCGTCGAGCAGCAAGAGCTTGGGCCGAGACATCAGAGCTCGGGAGATGGCCAGCATCTGTTGCTCGCCTCCAGACATAGTCCCAGCGCTTTGCTTGATCCGTTCTTTCAGACGCGGGAACAATTCAAAGCACATTTCCAGATCGCTAAGAATTTCTTTTTTATCATTTCGGGTATAGGCGCCCATTTCCAAATTTTCTAGGACTGACATTTGCGGAAAAACTCCGCGCCCTTCCGGAGATTGAGCCAGTCCCAAGCCGACTCGTTGATGAGCTTTCACTGCAGCCAAGGATTTGTTATCAAACTCAATCAACCCTTTGGATTCAACAATTCCAGAGAGAGCTCGAAGAGTTGTCGTCTTTCCAGCCCCATTGGCTCCGATCAGAGAAACGATCTCGCCTTTTCGCACTTTGAAAGTGATTCCTTTGAGAGCATGAATCGAGCCATAATAAACATTAAGGTCTTGAACATTTAAAAGAATTTCCGGCGAAGTTTCGGGTGAAGACATCAGTAGCCTCCCTGCAAATCTTCATCTGTTCCCAGATAAGCTTCGATCACTTTCTGCGAACTTTGAATGTGTTTCGGGGTGCCCTCTTCAATTTTACATCCATGATCGACCACGGTGATTCGTTCGCAGATTCCCATGACAAGTTTCATATCATGTTCGATGAGCAAAACAGTCAGCCCAAAATCTTTGCGAATCTGGGCGATCGTCTCCATTAAATGGTGAGTTTCCTTGTGATTCATTCCTGCTGCCGGCTCATCCAAACAAATCAGCTTCGGCTCAGTTGCCAAGGCGCGAATGATCTCGAGCTTTCGTTGCTCACCATAAGGCAAGGACGAAGCTTCGTCGTTTGCTTTGTTTTGCAGTCCAAAAATTTCCAAAAGCTTCAAAGACTTTTCTCGTAGAGTCTGTTCTTGCTGACAAAAGTTGGAAGTTCGTAAAATAGCAGCGCCAATCCCGTAGGTTAAATGCTGGCCGCCTGCAATCATCACATTTTCCAAAACTGTGAGGTCCTTGAACAGACGGATGTTCTGAAAAGTCCGAGTCACCCCAAGATGAGAGATTTCATAGGGTTTTTTTCCATTCAACAATTGTGAGTTAAAAAGAATCTCTCCAGAAGTCGGTTTGTAAACTCCAGTTAGCATATTGAACACAGTCGTTTTGCCAGCTCCATTTGGGCCAATCAATCCAACTAGCTCGCCTGGTTCGATGTGAAAACTCAAATTATCGACAGCTTTCAATCCACCGAACTGCATAGTCAAATTTTTAACTTCGAGCAGTTTCATCGAGATGCCTTTTTTCCGAAACGAAGCCCTTTGAGATAATCCACCACTTCATGCTTTCCAAAAATTCCTTTGGGTCGAAGAATCATCAATAAAATCAAAGCCAGTGAGTAAATGATCATTCGAATATCAACTCCCAAAAGCTCTTGCAATGGACGAAGTGCTTCCGGAAGAACTGTGATGAACACTGCTGCGATCAAAGATCCGCTAAGACTTCCCATTCCACCCAACACAACCATGATGACCGAGTCGACACTCTTCATAAAAGAAA
>JAYTZS010000449.1:0-7184 GCA_043741885.1 Bdellovibrio sp.
CGTTGCGGTTGAAGAGGATAAAAAAGCGACCTGGTTTGGGGGGTGGGGGGACCAGGCCGCTGTAGGGGGGTTGCTTATCTATAGAGCAATGATGGGGCCAACCAACACTTTCGTTTAAGTGCGGTTCTCCGGCCACTCAAATGATCCTGGCGAGAAAAAGGGTGCCCATAGGTTCGACAGTTCCGACAAATTGCGGCTGGATCTTAGGCTGGGTTCTGGATTGGTTTTGTTCAAAGGATGGCCAGTTTCAGATTCAATATCAAATCTGACTTCCCAATTTCTCAAAAACTAGCTGGGAGGTCCAATTTCTTGCTGATTTTTTGAAAGTCTCCGGACTTTTCCCTATACTTGTTGCTGAAGTCAAAAATCTTTTATGATTGGCCAGCTGTGGTTTCAGCTTTGAAGGAGCATCTATGAACGTTTATGGAAGAGCACGGGAAAAAATTATCTTAATGATCGCATTGGTGGCTTTAACGGCGACTTGTCCTTTGCACAGAGTGCATGCAGCTGAAGCAGTGGATGGCAAAGCGGTTGAAGCCGAAGAGGCTATGGCGGACTCTGAGGCGGCCCGTTCCGATGCCAAAGAAGCAAAGCGCAGGGCTGACGAAGAGCGCAAATCTCGAGATAAAAATAAAGAGTCCGCAATGGCGGCCATCAACAAAGCTAAAAACACAGAAGCACAAGCCAAAAATGAAGCTGCCAAAGCCGAAAATGAAGCTGTGCGGCTGAAAGCTGAAGCGGACGAATACGCCAAGCAATCGCGCTTAGCCGAAGAGAAGCAAGTTCTCCTGCAAAAACAAGCAGAAGCTTCTAAAGATCGCATCGAAAAATCAAAAGCGCTGAGAGAAGAAGCTGGCAAGAAGAAAGACATTGCTGAAAAGGTGATGAATAAAACTTCGGACGAAGCCAAAGATCTCGATCAGAAAGCAAAAGCGGCTCAGGGCGAAGCTGAAAAAGCAATGAAAGAAGCCTCGGACGCGAAAACACATGAAAGAGAAGCAGCGTTGGCTTTGGAAAGAGCCAAGCTTTCAAGTGCCAAAACAAATGCACTTGCTCAAGCCAATGGAGCGAGGGCCAAAGCTGAAAAAGCTCGGGCCGAAGCCGAAAGAGCTCGCTCGGAAGCTGAAATTGCTAAAATCAAGCAAGCCGAAGACCAAGCAAATAAAGAAGTTGAGATGACTCAATCCGATTTAGCTAAAATGCAGGCTGATTCTAAAAACATGGCAGGCAAAGTCGAAGAAGAGCGCAAGAAGTTAGAAGCGGCCAAAAGAGAAGATGCAAAGAGCAAAGAAAACTCGGCAAGAGCGCGATTAGAAATCGAAAAATCACGAGCTCAGTCGACAAAAGAATTGGCCCAGCTCAATCAGGAAATCGCTCGCCTGAAAAAATCGGTAACTGACAGCGAAGCGGAAGCGGCTCGTTCGACAGCAGATATGGAAAGACTCAAGGCTGAGCTCGACAAAGCTCGCCAAGAGAAGGCCAGGCTCGGCACACAATTAGAGCAAAGCAATGAAAAGAAAGAATCAGTGGTGATGAAGGTCGACACTTTGCGAGCCGAAGTGGAAGCCGAAAAAATGCGCCTAGAAACCGAAAAAATCAAAGCCGAAACAGCCGCCCTGCTTGGTAAAAATGACAGTGGCAAATCAGAAGGCAAGACCACGATCGATTCAGCCATCAAAGCCGGAAAGAAGCCTTCTAAGAAGAAATAACAGCAGGGGTAGGAGTCCGGAGCTTGGGTCTTGGGTAGAAGCGCGAGCGGGAGCTGGGTAGAGGCTCGAGAGGGAGAGGGAGCTGGAACGAGAGCCGGAGCGAATTTGAAGCTCTGGCTTTTTTTTGGTTGGACTCACTAAGCGGGTTTGCGGATGTGGGTTTAGAATTCGCAGAGCAAATTTCTGAATGACTATTCAGTGTTAAATCAAGATGGTATTTCAACCTACTCGAGCGCTGGCGGTCGGCTTCAAGCATGCACTTATCTTTTTCTTCGTGCCGTTCTTGCTTTTTTTCTTGGCCTTCTTAGGCCTAACTAATAAGCCACGGGATTCGAGCTGGTTAACGATTAGGTAAGAGAGCACATTCTTAAAGTCTCGGCCCCAGCTAAGAATTCTGTTGAAGGGTGGGAGGCTGAAGACCTTGCCTGTGAAGTTTTTGTGTTTTCGAATTTTGAGAGAAAGTTTGGAGGTTAGTACGCGGATAAATGCGTTGTAATCTTTGCGATCTTTGATCTTTATCACACAGTGAATATGTGACCAATTCAGTGCCGTAGAATAAATGCGCAGATTAAATTGCTCAGCCGTCCTTCGAAGCAATTGTTCTAGGCTTCGATTTCCTGGATTGAAAACACCTGTCAGATTGGACTTTAAAATCAAATGTATCGCATGTTTAGTCGAAAGCGCGGGGCGCCCTTTTCTTTTGCCTTCAAGCAAAGAGCCTCCATGCTCTTTTTTACCTTTATTTGAGAACATAAAATCAGAATCTTGCATAAAATCCTCTCGCTAGTACCAGTTGAGTATTTGTAATACAGGTTTCTAGTCGAAGTTTTTGCAGCCCACTCGAGTGTGTACGAAATCGCAATTGTAAGCGCCTTGCCGCCATCGCCCCGACTCGATCTCGGGGCAGGCCTAGGAAATTTCAAAATTAAAAAGATCTCCTCACTCAGGCAAAACTAACGATCGAAAAAACCCGTCAAGAAGAAAAAAATTAATTAAATTAAAAATAGGGAAGAGTGACAAAAAACAGAAAAGTAAAAAAACAGACAAGGATTTGGATAAGGTACTGAAGAAGGAATTCGAGTAAATAAATTAATACATACATAAGCATTTGGCAGAAAGCCGGAAGAACTGAAATATCAGTTCCGACGGGTCATAAGCGGTGCCGCTTTGGCAGATTGAAAACTGACTGCAAAGTCTGTAAATAAATTTATACTCATATGAGCCGCTAAGCTAAGCACGTTGATTCCCCTCGCGCTGGAAAGCCGAAGTCCCCGGCTCTGCTTCCGCAGTCAGTGGCAAGGACAAAGGCAAAGATTAAGACAAAGACAAAGCCAGAGCCCCATTCTCCGCCCTCGGCCCTCCATTCTCCGTCTTCCGCGCACAACAGCGAAAAGCAAAAATTCCACATACCACTCATTCAACCCAAAAGAATCGCTAAACTAGAAACTGGGAGTTTTCGGAAGCTCGGATTGGTTCTGTGGCGGTGATTGGCTCGAGGGTGGCACTTGAGGAATCTGCCTTACCATTTGAGTTGTCGTAGGATATGCGAAGGTGATTCCAATATTTTTTGCTGCTTTTATTGCATCTAGGACAAATTGCTGCTGGATTCCCATCTCTTGAGGCGCACTAAGCACTTTCACGAAGAACACGGCTTGGATCTGAAGATTAAAGTCTGTCATTGCCTGCAGTGTTACGCTGACTGAATCGGCTTCCACTTCGCGTATTTTTGTTGCTACAGCCTTTAGCTCCTCGACAAATTTGAGAATTTTTTCTTCCGGGGTGTCTGAGGTCAATCCGAAGATATTTCGGATGCGATTTGAGGGGCGAGCGCCTAAGTTGTCGATTTTTTCTTTGGCCATGGTTGCATTCGGGATGGTGATCAAACTTCGGTAAAGACTGCGGATGCGAGTCGATCTCAAGCCGATTTCTTCGATAATTCCTTCAGTGTCGCCGACCTTGATCTGATCGCCGACTTTGAAAGGTCGATCTAACAAAATTGTAATCGAGCCGAACAGATTGGCCGCAGTGTCTTGAGCCGCCAAAGCTAGAGCCAAGCCGCCGAGACCCAAGCCGGCCAAAATAGACATGACATTAATGCCAAAATTTTGCACGGTGATGAGAAACCCGAAAATGATCACGAATATTTTGAGGAACTTAATAGCCATCGGGGCCAACTGATCATCGATGCTGTTGTCGGTTCTGGCGGTGTAATCGATCATGACTTTGCCGATCGCTTCGACAGCTCGATAGACCAGTAGGATAATGTAAAAGGCCAAAAGCAAGTGAACTGCGATTTCTAAGTATTTTTCGAGGACGAGGTTTACTGACAAACTGTCCAAAGCTGTCTTCCACAACAGGCCAGTTAAAATCCAAGCAAGAGGAGTTTCCAGATCAGTGCGCAGAAAATGTGCTGTGAACCCCGTGGCTCGAGACTGGGCAAATGGAGAACATTTGCTTTTACGGATGGCATTTTTAGCAACATACTGAATAAGCAGACCGAAAATCACAGCCAGTGCTAAGCCAATCCATTTCCAGTTCGGCATGAGTAACATAGTTGAATTCATCCATTGGTTCCACTCGGCACTGATCCATCCTTCTAAATTCATCTCGCAGATCTCCTTTCGTAATTTTTTTTCAGATTTTTCTGCTTATCTTTTGCTTATCTTAATTTACTAAATCTATTCTTGACGCAGCCAAAAAACCAGCATTGTCCATGCTTCGAAGTTGCACAAATTGTTTTCGAATTTAGAAACTGAAGCGAATAAAAACATATCCGAGTTGCGGCTCGGTAAAATTTGTTTCTTAAAAAATCTTACGACGGCGTGGGTCAAGAGTGAAATATTGGTGCCAAAATGGGACGCTGTCTGCCTAGACTTTGATTCAACTGTTCACCACGGAGGGGAATTAGATGAAGAAACTTATCAGCCTATTTTCAGTCTTGGCCATTTCGGTGCCTACTTTTGCAGCTCAATATCTGGTCAAATACCGCAATGCGCAGAGTATTCATACTTTTTGGAGCACCAGCAACATGCAGATATTGGATGTGCATTCAGCAGGCAAGTTGATCACAGTGGACATTCCAAAAGCGTCTACTCTTTCAGCAATGGCCAATTTGGTAAGCAATCCAAATGTGGAATACATTGTGCCAAATGCTCGACTGCGAACTTTTAGTTCAGTTCCTGCAACGGTTTCGGCATCGGCCTTGAAGCAGCAATGGGCAGTGGACAAAGTTCATGCACCTCAAGCATGGGAACGAGCCGGAAACAAAGGATCGCGCAAGGTTCTTGTCGCTGTGATCGACACCGGTGCTGATTCGAAGCATGAGTCTCTGAAAGAGAATATGGTTGTCGGATTTGATTTTATCAAGGGCAATACGGACACGACTGATGAAACTGGCCAGAACCCAGGACACGGAACTCATTGTTCCGGAGTCATCGGTGCGACTGGTTTGTTTGATGGTGGAACTGTGGGGATTTCTCCAGAAGTGTCGGTGATGCCGATTCGATTCCTTGATGCTGCTGGCGGCGGAGATCTTGGAAATGCTGTGAAAGCCATCGACTTTGCCATCGAGAAAAAAGTTAATATCATTTCAGCGAGCTGGGGTGGAGCGATTCCGCGAACTCAAGCTCAGCCTTTGATTGAGGCCATTCAGCGAGCCGAAACTGCGGGAATTATTTTTGTCGTTGCGGCTGGCAATGATGGACAGAACAATGACACTTATGAAGTGTTTCCCGCCAATGCGGGAGTCAACAATATGATCGTAGTCGCAGCTTCGGATGCGGCGGATAGAAAACCTTCCTGGTCTGATTTTGGAGCGGCGAAAGTTTCTATTGCTTCACCTGGCAATGAAATCATAAGCACTCTGCCAAACAATAAGTACGGAAATCTTTCGGGGACATCGATGGCGACGCCATTGGTGGCAGGGACTGTTGCTTTCTTGAAAGCACAAGATTCACATCTGACTGCTGTTCAAATGCGATCTTTGATTCAAGCCACTGGAGTTCCTTCGGGAATTCAAACGGCATGTGATTGCCGAATCGATGCCTTGCAAGCAGTGGACGCGATCAAAAAGCATTCTATGTTTGTTTCTCCTTTTGCTGCAACAGTCGGCAAAGGAGAATCTTTGCAGTTTGAGGGAGTCTACGGAAAAGCGCCTTTCACTTTTAGCAGTTCAAATCCTTCAGCAGCAACAATTGATAACAGCGGAAAATTGTCTGCAGTTTCTGATGGCAACACTGTGATCACAGTGAAAGATGCCAATGGAGTTTCAGCAAGCAGTCATAAGATTTATGTCGGTGCAGTTGCGTCAGCTCCTGCACCCAGCCCAACACCGGCGGATCCCGGTGGCGGATTGCCAGGACTTCCAGGTGGTGGCGGTGGTGGCCCAGGAGAATGTCCAGTTGGTGACCAAGCGACTTGCGATGCATTGTGCAGCATTGCTCCAGCGCCTTGGTGCAAACAGTAATTTCATTTAAAGCTCAGAAACTCGAAAGATATTTCAAAACAAACCCTCGCCGGAAACTTGCGAGGGTTTTGTTTTTTCTGCGCGGTGGACTTTTAAATTTTTATAAATCCTCATAGTTATTTAAGAGTCATTGTGGCTCTGAAAATCTTGGCAGCACTCTTGCTCTAGTCAACACTGTCAGCCAGGTGGCTGGATCAAAAAAATCCGAAGCACTCTCAAGGGAGAATTTATGATTACAAAAGTTTTCGCAGTCGCAGTGGGAATGATGATTTCAACAGCCGCAATGGCGCAATCGTTACAACTTGGAGCGCCGATCTACGGTGGATCCGGCTGCCCAGCAGGTTCAGCCAGTGCAACAGTTTCTCCAGATGGAACTGCTGTCAGTATTTTGTTTGATCAGTACAGTGTCGAAGCTGGAAACACCACCGGCCGACGTATCGATCGCAAAGCCTGTAACATCGCAGTTCCAGTGACTGTTCCACAAGGTTACTCGGTAGCTGTCTTTCAAGCTGATTATCGCGGCTTCAATGCAGTGCCAACTGGTGGTTACAATCGGTTTGATGTCGAGTATTTCTGGGCGGGATCACGCGGCCCTAGAACTGTTCGCACCTTCACTGGTCCTTTGAATTCTGATTTTTCAATCAGCGATTCTTTGGTTGCAACATCTTTGGTTTGGTCGGCCTGTGGTGCGCAAACCAATTTGCGAATCAACTCTTCAATGATGTCTCAATCAAATCCGCAAATGGACCAATCTTTGGGAAGTGTCGATTCAGCAGATATCAGCTCAGGCTTGATCTATCACGTCCAATGGAGACGATGTAACTAAGTCTGTCTAATGTTGGTTCTATGCTGAGGGCAATGAATGCTACATATAAAAGCAAGATATAAAAAAAGGGTCGATTCGAACGGATCGACCCTTTTTTTATATAGATCAATCAATCTCAGCTATGTTATTTGAATTGCTGATTCAAGCTGCTCGCAAAATCTCCTGACCTACATTTAATTTTTAT
>JAYTZS010000450.1:0-7181 GCA_043741885.1 Bdellovibrio sp.
TTTGCATTTTGATGGCTGGATTGAAAAAGCAGTTCCGCTTTCTTTTCAAGGGCGCAACTTTGTGCTTGGCTTAGGCCGCATCTTTCCAACAGTGAACAATGAAAATCAAAGACGCCGTCCTCAGGCGATGATTTTTGAAATCAAAAACTTGGGAGGCCGATTCAAGGCCGAAGACGTCGCTCAGTACACTTTTGATGGTTCAGACATTTGGACTAATTTCAATGACGAAGACAAAATGATGGAGGTCAATTTCCGAGACAGTGGTGCCAGCGCAGGAACCGGAGAGATTCTTTTTCCAGCCTCTCGATTTCAAGCTAATACCTATAGCGATGGTGGTCAAATTCTAAATTTCAGTTTGGCTGCGGTTGTGGAAAACCAAAACGCCCAGGCACTCAAGCCGGGAGCTTTCTTGTCTGGAGGATCGGACTGGATCCGAAGAATTTTTACCAATAAGGAAATCAATCGGATCAATAGCTTTTCCGATGAAGCCCTGGCCGTCTTCAATTCCGGCTCAGTCACCGACCCTGGAACTTTGCAACCGGCCTACATTCTCGAATTAGCGCGAAACTTAAGAGCCTTTGAGAATTTTGTGGTTGAAGGCAAAACTTTTGGCGTGCAGTTCATTAGTGGCTATTCTTGGGCAAGCGCTGATTCCAGTACTTCGCTCCGTGTTGTAGCCTCTGACAAAGCCGACAGTGAAAAGTCAGATGTTCTCAGCGAGATGATTTTAAAAGGAAACTATTTAGCCCATCTGATCGATCAAAAGTCGAAGGACCTGATTGTCTTGAGCAATTATTATCGTCTGTCCGGAAGCAATGGCCCCAGGTATCAAAGTTCAATTTTTGCGACTCGGTTAAGAGTGAGTCCAGCAGGCGCATTGCAAAAGATTGGCGAAGTTTCGTGGGAACAAGGAACCCTAGGGCAGAGCTTGCCGCTCGGCCTGCGAATTGAGCGAGATTTGGTGATGTCATATGAAAGTGTAGCACCTCTGTTGCAGTTCCAAAATGGAAGCATCGTGGCTCAAGTGGACTCATCCCTGAAGCTGTTGAACTTGAACGAAGGTTTGAGCGGACAGCAGTTAGAGTTTTCAAATTGTCAGCTCAAAGACCGTCATGATGTTCAGCTTCAAGTTTTCAACAACAAGCCTTACTTGAGCAGCAAAGAGCTTCACTCCAGTCAAGAATATCACGGACTCGAATTCAATCGCAATTGGCTAGCGCCCGTCACTATGAGTGGCAATCAGGCAAGCTGTGGAACGAGTTGGAATATTCCAGGCGAGGCTATTTTGGTCACAAACAGTGGCGAGATTTTGAGCCGTGACACCTTTGTCCAAGACATTGTTAAGAATACACCGACTGTGGACGGAGAAATTTCATTTTCCTATGTAGCGACGGATTCCTTGATTTCCACCAAAGCTAGCGAGCAAAAGCAGAGCCTAGTTGATGAGGTTGCCTTGGAAAATTCTGATTCCAAAGTTCATCCGGTCAACGAAAATGAATTTGTCCGTCTCATTTCACCAAAAAACTCCTCAGTTAGCCAATTGGAATTCTTAAAGCTCGACGAAAAGGCGCAGATCACAACTGAGGTCTTTGGCTTTAGCGCGGAGATCAATGGAGCGTCTCTGGATCAAATTTTTCCACACCCAACTAAGCCAGATCATTGGTTCGGATTGCTGGAAAATAGCACCAGCCTTCAGGTGATCGAGTGGTCCAAGGCCGATCTTCGACCGCAAATCAAAACATTGCTTCCTTTGGACGAGAGAATGGAGAAGATGGCGCCAGTCAAGCTTCTTTCCTCGCCAGGCTTGAATTCCTATAATTGGGGAGAAGCTCGCCGGGCTCAGTTGAGCTTGGATCCTTCGACACAGGCACTCAGTTTCCAGCTGCCGCTTGGACTTTACGGAGTGGAGCAGTTCTTCTTGGAAGACTAAGTCATTTGCAGGAATTGATTGCCAGCTTGGGAGAGATTTTTTATTGCTAGGGAGTTGATTATTTAGGCTGGTTTTCTAACTTACGAATCTCGTTATTTGGAGATTCACTAATGGAGATAAAATGAAATTCTTGAAGTGTTCCGAGTCTGTGAAATGGCTTCTCCCAAGTCTGGTCCTTTTAGCGGCGGTGCAGACCTCCGCTGATACAGGCAAAATTGTCGACTACCAACAATGTACCAGTGGCGAGTTGACGGTTGTGCTGAATAAATATGACAAGGCCTCAAAAAAAGACTTGATCGCCGGACTTGAGGCGTTGGCGTCTTATGCGGATCTATCAGTGGCTGCGGCGAATTCTCAAGGTCCAGAGTTAAAATACTCAGTTTCAGCTAGCGATTGCAGTGCTGAAAAAAGAGAAAAAGATGGCTGTCCAGAACCTAAAAGTTGGAGCGTCTTGCAATGGAGATTGAAAACGATCAAAGCCACTGAGGTCACGTGCCGTGAGGCCGATGAACAGGATCAGGATGGGGGTCAGGGTCAGGACCAAGGCGGAGCAACCGGAGAGAATTGAGACTGCATGGATAATCGCACTCAAAAACTAATCAGAGCTGTGCTTGAGTCTCAAGACTATCGGGATTTTCTTTCGAAGTTGTTTATAGCGTCCAGCAAAGAGGCTAAAAAATTTAATTATGCGGCCTTTTCTCGGAAGGCCGGATTTACCTCGCGAAGCTTTGTCAGAGAAGTGGTGGATGGTCGAAAACGTTTGACCAGTTTTTCCTTTCCCAAGTTCCTAAAGGCTTTGTCTTTGCCTGTGCCACTTCGAAATTATTTTACTTATCTGGTGTGGTTAGAAGAATCAGAATTGAACCATGACAAATTGAGCTCTGAACAAATTCACCAGAAAATCGAAGAAATTAGACAGAGATTGAGCCAATCTTTGCTTGCGGCAGAAAATTCGAACTCGATTTCCACTGCTCTTTTCAAAAGTTACCAAGTTCTCGAAGTTTATTCAGCCCTCGCCAGCCGAGGACCGGGCACCGAATTGAGCGAAGTCGAATCAACAACCGGTTACGAAACTCGTGTTTGTTTGCAGGTTCTTCGCTACTTGGTCTCGCAAAAAGTGGTGCTGGAGCAAGCAGGAAAATTCAAGGCGCTCAATCCTCATGCCGTCTATTCTAGCGTCGGCACCGAGGATGGAATCAAAACTGTGTTCTTGGATAGCTTGTCAGTCTTAAAGCGCAAAGCTACCAGTCGTTGGAAGGGCGAAGATCAGCTGTATTCGCAGTCCTTCTTCTCCGTGCCGCGAAAGAGATTACCGGAACTGCGAAAGCGACTGCGCGATGTGCTTCACGAATTCATCGAGACCTATGAAACTGATGAAGGAGATTGCATTGGCAAGCTGCTCGTCGGGTTTTACTCTTAGCGCTTGATATCCAAGATCCCGATATCCAAGATCCCGATTAGGAATATTCTGGATTAACATTGTTCTAGATTAACATTATTAAGTTACGACAACGCCTCGCCGCGGGGCTCCTCGACAAGTCCTCGCTCAGGCCTGAGGATTTGTTTATGAAAAACGAAGCTGCTCCCTCACTTCCTGTGGCGCTGAAATCTCTAGTTCATTCATCGGTTCGCTTGTTTGGCGAGGTCTTGAAAGAGGAAGTTGGAACCAAGGTTTACCAACAGATCGAAGGCCTTCGGGAAAGCATGACAGAGCTGCGCGGCCTCTCCGCCGAAGATTCTTACCAACGCCTGAACGCCAGATTCCGCGCTTTGGAAAAACTGACGTCCGAAAAAAGACTTTTGGTGGCTCGTGCGTTCACCCTGATGCTGGAGGTGATGAATGCCTGTGAAAACGCTTATCGCACCTCGCGCTTGCATCTGCAGGCACAGCTTCATGATGCCCACCGGAAACTTCCCTTGGACCGCGTGACCTATGTGTTGACGGCGCATCCGACCGAGGCTCGCTCGCCAGAAAATATTGCGATCTTTCATCAAATTCAGTGTGTGTTGACTTTGGTTTTGGAAGAAAATCCGGGAAATCCAAAACTTGTCTGGAGTTGGCAAAAACAAACCGATCTCAAGCATCTTTTCGGAATTGTTTGGCGCACCTGGATCGTCCGGCACCGAGCCCCCAAAGTCAAAGATGAGGCGGAGCACATCTATTCGATGCTTTTTCGCGGCGAAGTTTTTGAGGAACTCTTGGAAATGCTTTCGGAAAAAATTCCGCTTCGTTTGCACACTTGGGTGGGCGGGGACAAGGATGGGCATCCTGGGGTTCAAGAGCGAACTTTACTAGAAAGTCTCACCTTGTCTCGCGGCCGTTTGGTGGGGATTGGCTTGCAGCAGTTGCAGGCGGTTCGCTTAACCTTAGCTCTTTTCCAGCGCGGAACTCCAGTGAAAACTCGTTGGCAAAAACAAATTGCCAAACTTGAGGAGGACTTTCGACGGCTTCGCAAAATCCTCCCAGGGGATGGCGGCAGAGTTCAGAAGATGAAACAACGTTTAGCGGTGTTCACAAAATTTTATTGTGCTGATATTGGCCAGATGCATCCCGGTCTGCGCAGGCTCGAGCAGATCACTTTCATCTTTCCAGGATTTGTCGTGCCTCTGGAACTGCGAGAATCTTCGGATGTTTTGATGTCTGACTCTCGAAAGCCGCTGCCGATCGATCGAATGCTAGCTCGCATTGCCAGGCTTAGCAGGGGAGGAGAGCCTCAGTGGTATGCCCACGGTTTTATCATTAGTATGGCCAAATCTATGGATCATATCCGCCGAGCTGCTAGCAAACAGAAAGCAGCTTTCGGCATCTTGGCGCTGCCGATCATCCCGCTGTTTGAAGATGTGCACTCACTTCAGAAATCACCTGGAATTGTGTCTGGAATGGTCAATGATCGAGAATTCAAATCCGCCGCAAAAAAGCTCTGGCAGAGTCATGTTGAAATCATGGTGGGCTATTCTGATTCTTCAAAAGAAGCCGGAGTTTTATTTAGTCGCTTGTCCATCGCCGAGGCGCTGCCAATGCTCGAAAAAGTAGTCCAGAAGGCGGGTCTGATTCCAGTCTTCTTTCATGGCTCCGGCGGAAGTGTCGACCGCGGTGGAGGATCGATCCAAGACCAAACGGCATGGTGGCCCCGATCGGCGCTAAAAAATTACAAAGTCACCATACAAGGTGAGATGGTTGAACGGTCTTTCGCCACAGCCGAAATTGCACGCAGCCAAGTCGAAACAATCGTACGAAGTGCCGAGCTAGTTCTAGAAAATAAAATGCTGTTTACGAAGAGCAAGGCTCTGGATAATTTCGCGCGCAGGGTGCAGCAGTTCTATAGTTCGGAAATTCAATCCCCAGATTTCTTGAGGATCGTCGAGAAGGCCACTCCTTATTCTTTCTTGCGACTGTTAAAAATAGGCTCAAGGCCTTCGAAGCGAGCCCAGCAGCTACAGGTCTCCGGCCTTAGAGCCATTCCATGGATCTTGTGTTGGACACAAACCCGAGTGCTTTTTCCAACCTGGTGGGGGGTCGGCACGGCGTGGATGAAAGCTCCACCTACTGAGAAAAAACAACTGCAGAAAGATTTTCGCGAACAACCTGTTTTCACGTCCTATGTGAAAGCCTTGGGTTTTACTCTAGCTAAAATGGAGTTAGGAATTTGGCGAATGTACCTCGAAAAAAGTCATCTGACGGCAGACGAGGCAAGGCAGGCTTACCAAGCTTTCGAAAGCGAATGGAAACGCACTCAGAAATTCTTTAAACAAGTTTCAGGCCAAAAAAGTTTCACTTGGGAAAAACCATGGCTAGGCGAAAGCATTCAACTGCGCTCTCCAATGATTCACCCGCTGAATCTCTTGCAGATCCTGGCCCAGAAAGATCATGACGTCGAATTGCTTCGAGTCACAGCGACTGGAATTTCAAGCGGCATGCTAACGACAGGCTGAAGATTTGCAGTCGCTGCAACTCTTGAATGTCTAAATTCGCCGATAAGGCACGGGCGAAGCCTTCACGCCGGCGCTTTCTCTTTCTTGCGCCCAATCCGCTTCTTGTGTCGATTCAACAAGCCAAACGATTCCAACTTATTAAGGATAAGGTATGAGAGAACATTCCTGAAGTCTCTCCCCCAGTAGAGAATTCTTGTGAAGGGTCGCAGTGTAAATACCCGGCCTGTCAAATTTTTGTGTTTTTGAATTTTAAGAGCAAGAGAAGAAGTAATGGCGCTATTGAAAGCATTGTAATCCTTACGGTCTTTAATTTTGATCACACAGTGAATATGTGACCAATTCAGTGCCTTCTCGTAGATGCGCACGTGAAATTTCTCAGCTTTCGATTTCCTGGATTGAAGACACCTGTCAGCGCCTTAGCCCTTCGCCCTCAAGCGATCCCAATGCAGGTCGACCAAATTCCAAAAATAAAAAGATCTCGTCTCTCGGGCAAAGCTAAGAATAGGGATCTATGGTCAACAAAAAAGGAACTAAAAAGAAATGGAAGAAAAGGAAAGATAGAAACACAGAGAGGAAGCCAAGTGATTCTAAGCTCATGGATAAATTCATGGATAAATTGCGACAGAATGGAAAAGCAAGGCAGAGGGAAGATTGAAGATTGAAGAACTGACTTCATAGTTGTTAAAAGATTTGATAGAACGTGACGGGCGAGATGGAAAAAAATAAAAATGAGATATAAGTACGCTAACTGCATTAGCTCTGGTTGATTGGCACAAATCCTTGCTAAGCCTTCCGGGTCGTTAGGTGGCCGCGGTCCCATTGATATCTAGCGCATCTCTTGCTGCGCTATTGAAAAACACAAGTAGCCGGGAAGCCCTTTCAAGAAGCCCAAGCTGCCTCCTTAGGTTAAACAAGTGTCAAATCAGTCGACAGCAATTCAGCTAACTGAGCAAAATATTTGAGGTCGATCGAAATCATTGTTCCTCTCGCAAACAAATATTCCGGAGCCAAGGCCAATAAGCTAACTGCCAGTTTCTTCAACTGTCTCAAATTGAGAAATAAGCATCGTGGCCCGCCACTTGCTTAGATGAGTCATGTAACCAAACGAATAACTGTGAATTTCGCAAAGGAAGAAACCATGAGAAAAATTTTATCAATTGTGCTTTTTATTAGTGTAGGTCTTGGGCCTCTTGTATCTTTGGCAGGTGGTATGGAGGGGGACGGAAAGCCCTTCTGGGATGCCCAGCAAGCAGGAGAGGACCCTCTAGCGTCGATGAAAGAACGATGGCGCGAGAAGGAAGCGGCTGAACGGGCTAGC
>JAYTZS010000451.1:0-7139 GCA_043741885.1 Bdellovibrio sp.
GGAGTGATATCGGGTTGAACCATGGCAACTAGTGCTCCATAGACGATACCGATCACCCCAACTAGCAGAAAGATCCATGACCAGTGTTCTGCTGCTTCGGGAAACATCGGAATTGTCCAGCGCATGAATCCATAGGTTCCCATTTTTAACATCACTCCGGCCAAAATCACTGAGCCTGGGGTGGGAGCTTCAACGTGGGCATCTGGCAACCAGGTGTGGAACGGAAAGACTGGAACTTTGATTGCAAAAGCCAGCGCAAAAGCAAAGAAAAGCAAAGTCTGCAAACTGAAGAATTCACCGCCGACAAAAGGAATATCTAATTTATAAAAATCCAAAAGGCTCGCACTCATCTGTCCGAATGCTTCCTGAGTCAGGAACATCATATAGATGATTGCCACCAACATCATGATGGATCCGGCCATCGTGAATATGAAAAATTTAACCGTTGCATAGATTCGCCGCTGACCGCCCCAGATTCCAATCATGAAATACATTGGAACCAAAGAAAGTTCCCAGAACAGATAAAAGAAAACTGCGTCCATAGCCAAAAAAGTACCAAGCATGGAGGTCTGTAAAATGAAAAGGCAGATATGAAAGCCTTTCACTCGGTGCTCAATTGCTTTCCAAGAACCTAGAATCACAATGGGAGTTAAAAATGTAGTGAGCAATACAAGCCAAAGTGAAAGACCGTCGATGCCAAAAAAATAAGTGATGCCGAATCGCTCGATCCAAGGGTAGCGCTCGACCATTTGCAGTCCCGCTGAGTTCGGCACAAACCTCTGCAAGATGACTAAGCTCACGATGAATTCAATCAGCGAAAATCCGAGCGCCATTGGCCGAATGGTTGATTCCTTCGGCCACAAGGTGAGAACCAAAGCGCAAAGCAGCGGTAGAAAGACAACAACTGACAAAAGCATGAATTACCTCACCAAAATAAAAGACAAAGTCAAAACCACACCTATTGCGATGTACATGGCATACTGCTGAATATTTCCATTTTGAAGCCCACGCACCATTCGCCCGGAGCCCTTGATCAAATCGGCTATCACATAGGTCGTTTTGTCGATCAAGTTGACATCAATATAATACCAAATGTGTTTGCTGGCCTTTACCAAGGGATTGATAATTCCAGCAAAATAGATTTCGTCGACAAAGTATTTATTCGATATCAGGTTATGCAGGCCTTTAAAATTGGCGGCCAATTTTTTAGGTTTTTCGGGAGCTTGCACATAAAAGTGGTAGGCCACGAATGCAGAGATCGCAGCCAAGCACACAGAAACTGCCATCAAGCCCCATTCAAGGCTCGCCTCTGCATGCTCTATGTGTGGAACTCTGATGGAATGCTCAAACCAGTTCTCCCAAACATTGGGGATTCCACCCAAACTTTCACCAATCACATGTGGAATTCCAATCCATCCGCCGATGATCGAAAGCAAAGCGAGAACAATCAATGGAATCGACATCGTCGGCGGTGATTCATGAGGATGAATATTCTGCGGCACTCGGCTGTTGCCCCAAAAAGTCAATGCCATCAGCCGAGTCATATAAAAAGCAGTCAGCACGGCACCCAAAACTCCGACAGCCCAGAGGCCGGTATTTCCAAGAGGCGAGTGAAAAGCATGCCAAAGAATTTCGTCTTTCGAGAAAAAACCTGCAAAGGGAGGAATTCCAATGATGGCGAGCCAGCCAAAGAAAAAAGTCCAATGAGTGATCGGCAAATATTTTCTCAGTCCACCCATTTTACGAATGTCCTGCTCTTCGTGCATGGCATGGATCACGCTTCCAGATCCCAAAAACATCAAAGCTTTGAAAAACGCGTGAGTCATAAGGTGAAACATGGCTGCCCCAAAGGCCCCCACTCCGCAAGCCAAAAACATATAGCCCAACTGAGAAACTGTCGAATAGGCCAAAACCTTTTTGATGTCCCACTGAGTGAGTCCAATGGAAGCCGCAAACACCACAGTAGCTGCACCGATTCCGGCTACAATCATTAAGGTGTTAGGGGCCATCAGAAACAGCGGATTCAATCGCACGATCATATACACACCAGCTGTCACCATCGTTGCTGCGTGGATCAAAGCTGAAACAGGAGTCGGACCCGCCATGGCATCGGGAAGCCAAACATAAAGTGGAATTTGCGCTGACTTCCCAGTCGCCCCGATAAACAAGAACATCGTTGCCAAAGTGATAGGGGCCATCCAAAGCAACTCTGGAGTCGTCGGAACAAGTGAATTAATTTCGTGAAAGTTCAAAGTTCCAAAAGTAAAAAATAAAACAAACATTCCAAGTAAAAAAGCAGCATCGCCAATTCGGTTGGTAATGAAAGCTTTCATTCCAGCTGCTGCTTTTTCTTTATCCGTAAACCAAAATCCAATCAGCAGATAAGAGCAAAGGCCGACACCTTCCCAGCCCACAAACATTACCAAAAGATTATTTCCCAACACGAGCAAAAGCATGTTGAATAAAAACAGGTTTAAATAGGAGAAGTACTTGGCAGCTCCTTTGTCGTAATGCATGTAACCAATGCTGAACAAATGAATCAGAGACCCAACCCCGGTGATAATCAAAATCATGATGGAGCTGATCGTATCAACCACAAAAGCCATATCGACTTTTAAATTTCCAACTGTGATCCAATCGAAAAAACGCACTGTAATTTCTCGAGATTCTGAGGGCAGAGAAACCAATTCTATCATCAAAAGTATCGAGCTGATAAATGAGACCACTGCCATGCTGGTCGCAATGATTCCGGCCACGTTGGCCGAGTGTTTTTGGTATCGCAAGCCGTTGATTAAAAATCCAATGAGGGGAGCTAAAATCAAAGTTGCGATCAGTGCATAATTAGACATGAGTGTGATTATCCTTTCAGATGCTCGAAAAAGCGGATGTTCACTTCTTTAAATCGCTTGAATATTGAAACCACAAGAGCCAAGCCGACTGCTGCTTCGGCGGCGGCAATCGTCATGACGAAAAACACCATGATCTGACCTTCCATTTTTCCCGAATAGCGAGAAAAAGCGATGAAAGTAAGATTCACTGCATTCAGCATGAGTTCGATCGACATCAACAAGACAATCGCATTTCGACGCAAAAGCACTCCGGCCATTCCGGTCACAAATAAGAAAGCCGAGAGGATGAGGTAATGATTGAGTGAAACTTCGAGAAAAGAATCAGTGCTTGGCATGAGTTCCACCTTTACTTCGAGACAAGGCAACAGCTCCGACGGCCACGATTAATAAAAGAACTCCAAGAGCTTCGAAACCAAAAAGGTACTGCGAAAATAACATCCGTCCCAGTTGCTTGCTGCTGTCTCCACTGATCAATGCTTTCGCATCAGATGGCGCCACTTGAGTGGACGAGTTAGAGGACATATAAATTGCACCGACAATCAAACCTGCTAAAATTCCGACACAAGCAATTTTAAAAGCTCCCGAAATTTTGCCACGAGTGAAAGCTTCGAGCTCATGCTTCAAATCGAACAGCATCAAAACCATGACGAACAGAACCATCACGGCTCCGGCGTAAACGATGAGCTGCACACCTGCTAAAAAAAAGGCATTTAGAGTGACGAAGAGGGCTGAAACTCCAACCATTGTCATCGCCAGCGCCAAAGCGCTATAGATCGGGTTTGTGACTAGCACAACGGTCAACGCTCCACCCATCGTAAGCACTGCTAATATCCAAAACAAAATCGAATCTGCCGACACCTGAAACTCCTAGCTGTGAGCGATAAAAATCACAATTGCAGTTAAAATTGTATTGGCCAAGGCCCAAGGAAGCATGGTTTTCCAACCTAAATCCATCAATTGATCATAACGAAATCGCGGAAGCGTCCAACGAACTTGAATAAAGATCCACAAGAACAATGCAAACTTCACATTCCAAGCCAAAAAGTGAATCAATGCAGTCAAAAAACTGGCCCCCGAAGGAAAAGAAACGACGTCCAGAACTGTTTGGTAAACTTGATCATAAGAGATCAGCGGCAGCTGCCATCCACCAAAAAAGAATGTCACCATCAAACCTGAGGCAACCATCATGTGTCCGTACTCGCCGATAAAAAAGAGCAGCATTTTGAAGCCACCATACTCGACGTGAAATCCCGCCACCAATTCGGCCTCGCCCTCGGCTAAGTCAAATGGCAATCGGTTGGCTTCAGCAAAGGTCGCCGCAAAAAATAGAACTGCGGCTAGAGGCTGAAAGAAAATTCCCCAATTCGGCAAAAAAGGAATCTCTCTGGTTGCTCCAAAAAATTGGAAGCTCAGCGGCCCAGTTTGGGCTGCAATCATTTCAGTCAGGTTAAATGTTCCATAAAGTAAAATAATTCCTACGATCGACAAACCCAAAGCCAATTCATAACTAATGATTTGAGCACTGGCTCTTAGGGCTCCGAGCAAAGAGAATTTGTTTCCCGAACCCCAGCCAGCCATCAAAATCGAATAAGCTGCGAGAGAGGAAACTCCAAGGATAAAGACGATTCCAACGTTGATCTCATAACCTTGCCACAAAAATGTGTAGGGTCCCCAGGCCGAGCCAAACATTTGAAAGGCTTCGATATGAACTGGGGCCGACATTGGGATCGCAGCAAAAGCAAGAGTGGCCGGAACCAGAGCCGCGACAGGTGCCCCATAATAGAGCAGTCGAATTCCTTTGGCTGGGATAAATTCTTCTTTGAATAAAAACTTAACCGCATCGGCTGCCAATTGAAGAAGTCCTAGGGGACCGACTCGATTCGGGCCAAAACGATTTTGAATAAACGCTGATCCTCGTCGCTCAAGCCAAACAAGAATTGGAACGGCTTGAACCATGAGCAAGAAAACGGCGATCAGCTTGAGACAATTGACAGCAATTTGAAATACATCCTGACCCATGAATTAGTCCCACTCCAAAGCTTTGGATTTCACTTCCCAAAAAAGGCCATAAATGAAAATCGCTAAAAACACCAGCATAGAGACCAATGAGAAAACTCCTTGGCCACTCGAGATAAAATCTTTGAAGGTCGTCGCCCAAGGAAACATGAAAATGATTTCAATGTCGAAAATGATAAAAAGAATGGCCGTGAGATAAAATTTGACCGAAATTTTGGTGTCTTTCTTTTCTTGAACTGGAATTCCACATTCATAACTTTCGAATTTCACAGGATCATAAGTTCGGCGGCCCAATTTCGATGCAAGAAAAAGCAGGAAGCAGCCAAAAAGAATAATAAAAGTTGCTATGAACAAGATTCCACCGAGTGGCATATGCGCCCTCCTGCTGACAGTCGAAGTTGAAACCCAAATGATCGGCCAAAGAATACTCTTTAGCTCAGTGTTTTCCAAGAATTATGAATGGAAACAATCTTAGCTTTCTGGCATGATCTTTGGTTCATGCGACAAACTCAAACTCCGGAAAATTTGAACCTGCATCTCGAGTCAATTCTGGAGCGTGAGCTTGAGAAAGGTTCTCAAAAGATCATCGTCTCTGGAACTTCCTCGCCAAGCTTATTGGCACTGCTTTTGTCTCAAGCAAACCAGAAAAAAATTAATAACTTGCCGCAACTTGTTGTAACTTCAAGTTTAGCTGAGGCTTTGCGTTTTCAGCAAGCATTGCAGTTTTTCGACTCTTCGCAAGATGCTGAAATATTAAGCGCATTTGATGTTTCGCCGTATTCAAGTCTGGATCCGAAAAGTGGAAATATCACCGATCGTTTACGTTTTCTGTTTCGCGCACAAAATGCAAAACCAAGTGACATCTTTGTCGCACCCATCGCAGCTCTGTTGCAAAAAACTATTCCTTTCGCTGTTCTGAAAAAAAATTGCTTTCGATTTAAGCGGGATCAGGATTTTCCAGAAAATGTGAACGAGTTTTTGGGGCGGCTAGGATATCAATCAGCACCCTTGGTAGAAGATGTTGGCCAATACTCAGTGCGCGGGGGAATTCTAGATATCTACTCGCCAGCTCACCCTCTGCCAATTCGCATTGAACTTTTTGGCGAGACAATTGAAAGTTTACGCTTTTTTTCGACCACAGATCAGCGCTCTCGAGAAGAAACTTTCCAGTTTGACTTGCTCCCCTGCCGAGAGGCTTTATTTTCGGACGATCACTTGGACAGCTTGCTGTCTCGGTTTCGCAAGTCTTGGATAGACCGTGATGTCGAAAAGTCAGAGGGGGAAGAAATGCTTCGAGCCCTTTCTCGTCATCAGCTGACTTCGGGATTTGATTATCTGTTGCCTTATTTTTATCCCGCACTTCAATCCCCGTTGGAGCATTTTAACACTTCCTTGAATCTTTGGATTCTGGATCCACTCAGTTTGTCCCGTGAATCCGATCAGCTACTCAGCGAGATGAAAACTGAATACTTATCGACCAGCCGGCATGTGATTCGGCCTGAGGTGGATTTATTTTTTGATAATCTGGAACAACTGCAATTTCCGGATGGCACAAGAACGATTGAATTCTCCAATTTAGAGACCCGACACTACAGCGATGAAGCTCCAAAGGATGTCAGCCACTTTTCTTATCTCACCCAAAATGTTTTGGATCTCTCAAACACCTTGCAGTCTCAGACTCCTGGGACCGAGGGTTGGATGAGTGCTTTGAAACTCAAGTTAGAGACTTGGAAAAAAGACCATTATCGAATTTTTATAGGAGTGAAAAACAAGTCTCAAGCTGAACGGCTGAAGCTGCTGTTTGAAAAGATCGAGTGGTCGGTCGCCATCGCCGGGCCAGATCAAGAAATTTGGCAAACTTGGTTTCTCGAGCAAGATCAGGCTAGTCGCACAGTGCAAATCATTCCGCGCATTCTTCCTGAGAGCTTGCGAATTCCAGAAGAGCAGATCATTTTGCTCCGGGATGAAGATCTTTTAGGCAAAAAGCAACGCATCCGCGAGTACTCTTCGTCGGAAGATTTTCAAAAACAAGCCAAACGACTTTCCTTTGGAGATCTGAAACCTGGCGACTGTGTGGTGCACATCCAGCATGGCATCGGAGTTTACGAGGGCTTGCGGGTGATGAGCATTAGCGGCATCGAATCCGAATTCATCCAGGTTGCCTATAAAGATAAAGATAAGCTGTACCTCCCTGTGTACCGAGTGGGCCAACTGCAGCGCTACGCCGGCGCTGCACAAACAACTGTGCTGGATAAGTTAGGTGGCACTGGATGG
>JAYTZS010000452.1:0-2477 GCA_043741885.1 Bdellovibrio sp.
CGTTCTGAAATTCAGCAGAAAGAGAAAGAGGACAATCAAAACTAAAATGACACCATCTCGTAGAGCTTCTTCAACGTTCTTGATTGAAGTTTGAATAAAATTTGCTTGCTTAAAAAGATCGGGGTTCAGAACGATGCCCTGACCTAATGTGGGCTGAAGCTCAGCGATCGCTTTTTGAATCTCTCGGGTGAGCTCAATGGTGCTGGCCCCCGGCTGCTTTTGAATGCTCAAGATAACCGAAGGCTTTCCGTTCACACTGGCATCACCCCGCTTGGTCATAGGAAGCTCTTGCACGACGGCAATGTCTTTAACTAACACTGGACGCCCGAGATGCAATCCGACCACGGTGTTTAATATGTCGTCTTTTGATCTCACTGTTCCAATGGCTCGAATGAGATACTCTTGCTTTTCTAAATCAATAAAACCACCCGTTGTGTTTTTACTGATTTCGGAGAGATTGTGTTCGACATCATCCAGCGACATCTGACGACTTTGGATCTTTTCAGCCGAGAGCAAAATCTGATATTGCCGGACGCCTCCGCCAATCGCAATCACTTGCGAAACACCCGGAATACTCATAAGTCTTGGACGGATTGTCCAATCGGCGACGGTTCTTAAATCCATCGGACTTATTTTATCGCTCTGAGATGAAAGCCCTAGAAGCTGAATTTCACCCATGATAGAGGCGATTGGACCCATGACGGGTGTTACATTTCTTGGAAGCTTCTCTTTTGCTAGAGCAAGTTTCTCTTGAACCAGTTGCCGATTGCGAAAGATATCTGTTCCCCAATCGAACTCTGCATAGATCACACTGAGGCCGACTCCGGAACTTGAGCGCACGCGCTGCACGCCTGGCAATCCATTGAGCGCAGTCTCAAGTGGATAGGTCACCAACGTTTCCACTTCTTCTGGGGCCATCCCGGCAGCTTCGGTCATGATATTCACAGTGGGACGATTGAGATCTGGAAAAACATCAACTGGGAGATTTGCCGTCACCCAGCCGCCGTAAGAAACGACGAGTGCTGCGAAAGCTAAAACTAAAAGTCGATGGGTGAGTGAAAACTTAATTATTCGATCCAACATTCGACTCACCCTTTATTTAAAGACAAATAACTGCTGCTCAAATGTAATACGATTTAAAACTCGTGCTTGTGACAAGGTCTTATTTTAGTACGGAAATAGAAACTGGAATTGTCTTCAAAACATTGCGGTCAATGAATTGAATCCATATTCTATAGTCGCCTTCTGCGGGGAACGTCGTGTGAATCATCCCAGAATTTGGACTGCTGCCCGCGACTGGATGAACATGAATCAGCTCATCGCCGTCTGGAGAGACTGCAATCAAATGAGCTAGTGCTCCTAGGTAGGGAGCCATCACTGGCACTTGGCCGTCATCTCGACTGACCTTGAAAGACAACATTGCCATTTTCCCTGCATGAATCGCAGTTTGATCTATTTCGACTACGGTGTGCTGGTCTGACCCTTTTCTATGATCACCGATCCGCATAGGCCTATTTTCAACGGTTCCGCCTTCGACAATAGCTTTATTGAATGTCGAGAATTCAGTTCCATCTTTCAACTGCCCCTGTGCCCATAAAAAATAAGTGCCGTTTCGAGGCAAATTCAGCTGAACACTCCAAACATCAGCTTTTGCAACTGGATGGACGTGGTTAAACTCAATCAGTGCTGAGTCGTAAACAATGAAATGTAAAATTTTTGTATTGGTTTCAGCTAAATCGCTTGGCAGCAAGACCTTATTTTTGACTGTGTCAAAAAGTTGAAAACTGTAATTGATGGTGCCTGCTTTTAAATTTTCCTGAGCTTCAGGCTCGATTGATACGCGGTTTTCACCACCACCATGGGCAAATAAAACCGGTGAGAAAAATATCATAATTGAAAGAACGGAAATTTTTGTAAACATTTCGGACCCCCGAGGTATTGTTAAAACTTATACCCCGACAAGGTATGCGTGTTAAGACAAGCGCAAAGCGTTAGTTAAGAATTTAGAGACTGCAATCAAACGAAACCTGATTGACAATTACCCCCAGTAGGTATCTACCATTGCAAACAAGAAATGGAATATCCAATGAATTTAGAAGTTGAGAAGTCTAAGAAACAAGCTGCTAAGAAGTTGGCCTCCAAAGCCCGGAAGCTCACAAGCGAACAAAAACAATTTATCGCACATGATCACTCAAGCGAACTAAAGCGGCTCAGCCGAATTAAGGGACAAGTTGAGGGTGTGGCGAAAATGATCGTGGACAGGAGATACTGTCCAGACATTATTGTTCAGATCAAAGCAGTTCGCTCAGCCTTGCGAAGCCTAGAGGCAAATATAATTGAAAATCACATGAAGCATTGCGTGAGAGATGCAATGGCAAGCCGGAATCCGCAGGTCATACAACAAAAGCTCGATGAAATTGTTTTACTGATTAAAGGACAAGGTTAATGAAATTTCTTTTGGCTGCTGTTATTTTAGC
>JAYTZS010000453.1:0-7088 GCA_043741885.1 Bdellovibrio sp.
GCGAAAAATTTTGCAAAAACACCGAATCGAAAAATTGCCGATTGTTGACAAGGCCGGAATGCTCAAAGGTCTGATCACAATCAAAGACATTGAAAAAGCACATAACTTTCCTCAGGCGACCAAGGATTCTCGAGGCCGGCTATTTGTTGGCGCGGCAGTAGGAGTCGACAAGTCAGCCTTCGAGCGAGTCGAAGCTCTCGCAGCAGCCCATGTTGACGTGCTAGTGATTGATACGGCTCATGGTCACTCGAAAAATGTTTTAGAAATGGTCAAAAGGTGTTCGAAAGCTTTCAAAGACATCATCATTGTCGCCGGCAACGTGGTGACAAAAGATGGAACTTTGGCCTTGATTGACGCCGGAGCAGACGTTGTGAAAGTGGGTGTTGGTCCAGGCAGTATTTGCACCACTCGAGTTGTCGCCGGCGTGGGTATGCCGCAGATATCAGCTGTGATGGAATGTTCAAAAGTTGCCAAGAAACGCGGAAAAACAATCATTGCTGACGGCGGAATTAAATACTCAGGCGACATCACAAAAGCACTGGCCCTGGGCGCCAATTCGGTGATGATCGGAAACCTGATTGCTGGAAGCGATGAAAGTCCTGGCGAAACTATTTTATACCAAGGGCGCACTTACAAAACTTACCGTGGCATGGGTTCCATCGGAGCGATGACTCGGGGATCGAGAGACCGCTACGGGCAAATGGATGTGGTTGACGACAAGTTGGTTCCTGAAGGCATCGAGGGCAAGGTGCCAGCCAAGGGACCTGTGAGTGGAATCATTCATCAGTTGCTTGGCGGGGTTCGAGCCGGAATGGGATATATGGGTGCAAGCACGATGGATGAGCTCCAGAAGAAAGCTAAATTTGTGCAAATCTCCTCTCAGGGCCTCAGAGAATCGCATGTGCATGACGTGAGCATCACTAAAGAAGCTCCCAATTACCGAATGGAATAGCGGGAAATGAAATCTTCATTTTTAGTTTTGGATTTTGGTTCTCAGTTGACTCAACTGATTGCTCGGAAGTTAAGGGAGCTGAATTTTCATTCAGAAGTGCACCGTTTCGGTTTTCCTGTAGAAAAAATTCGTGAAATGAAACCTGCCGGGATTATTTTAAGCGGTGGGCCCAATTCCGTTTATGAAGCCGGATCACCGGTTCGAGATATCAAAGAACTTTTAGAAATCGCACCCGTGCTCGGAATTTGTTATGGGATGCAATTGATCGCGCAGCAGTTGGGTGGGCAAGTTCAAAAAGCTCAGGCCCGAGAGTACGGCTTCAATCAGATTCTATGGTCGCAGCCACTGGGACTGACGCCTCGAGAACAGAAGGTCTGGATGTCTCATGGGGACATCGTCGAGAAGGCCCCACAGGGCTGTCAGGTGATTGCGCTTTCAGAGACTCAGCATATCGCGGCTTTCCTTGGCGAGAAGATTTTAGGACTGCAGTTTCATCCGGAAGTTGCACACACCGAAAACGGCACCGAAATTTTACAGTATTTTACAACTGAGATGTGCCGAGCTCAAGCCGATTGGAAAGCACCACAAATTGTCGAGCACCTTCAAGCGTCCATTCTTAAAAAAGTCGGCCCCACGGATCATGTCTTGGTAGGTCTCAGCGGCGGAGTCGACTCTTCTGTTGTCGCCACCTTACTGACCAAGACCTTGGGAGCCAGTCGCGTTCACTGTGTCTTCGTCAACAATGGTTTGCTTAGAAAAAACGAATATCAACAGGTGATGGCTGATTACAAAGCGATTGGTCTGAATGTGAAGGGAGTCGATGCGAGCCAAGAATTTCTGCAAGCGCTGAAAGGTTTGATCGACCCTGAACTGAAGCGAAAAGCAATTGGCCGCGTATTTATCGAAATTTTTGAGGCCGCCCTAGATCCTCAGTGGCCCATCCAGTGGCTCGGTCAGGGAACTTTGTACCCTGATGTGATTGAAAGTGTTTCTTTCTCTGGCGGTCCAAGCCAGACCATCAAATCGCACCACAATGTTGGCGGTTTGCCAGAGCGAATGAAACTCGGCTTGATTGAACCCGTTCGAGAACTTTTCAAAGACGAAGTGAGAAAAATCGGATTGCAGCTTGGCTTGCCAAAGCACATGATTGGTCGGCACCCGTTTCCAGGTCCCGGCTTAGCAATCCGAGTGATGGGCGAAGTGACAGCTAGAGAGCTTGAAATTTTGCGCGAAGCCGATGCGATTTTTATTGGCAAGCTGCGAGAGCGCGGACTTTATGATCAGATCTGGCAGGCCTTCTGCGTGATTCTGCCAATTCAAACAGTCGGAGTGCAGGGCGATGGCCGAACTTATGCTCAGGTTCTGGCTCTGCGGGCTGTGACCTCGAGCGATGGGATGACGGCGGACTGGTATCCTTTTTCATTCGAATTTCTACGAGAAGTGTCTAATGAAATTACCAACAGAGTTCCGGGAATCAACCGAGTGGTGTATGATGTCACCAGCAAACCACCAGCTACTATTGAGTGGGAATAGACGAGTGGGAATAGATTTGAATCCAAGCTTCGTTCATCTTCATGTTCACTCTGAATACTCCTTGCTCGAAGCCAGTGCTCGAGTGAAGGGCATCGTCAAAAAAGCAGCCGAATTCGAAATGCCAGCTGTGGCACTTACGGATAACGGCAATATGTTTGCTGCTATTGAATTTTACTTCGCAGCCCAAGAAAAAAATATCAAACCGATATTAGGTCTGGAAGTTTACATGGCGCCGGCGTCTCGCCTGTTAAAAACTCAAGATCGAAATGAAAGCTCTAAGCCGAACTCACGACTGGTGATGCTGGCTCAGAATTTAGATGGCTACCAAAATCTTTGTCAGATTTCTTCGATTGGCTATCAAGAAGGATTTTATTACAAACCGCGAATCGATTATGAAGTTCTAGAAAAGTACAATTCGAATTTGATTGTGCTCTCTGGAGGAATTCGCGGCGAAATTGCCCTGTGTTTTCAAAACGAAGGTCCAGATAAAGCGCTCGAAAAAGTCCGCCGGCTGCAAAACATTTTCGGTGATCGATTTTACCTTGAGCTCAATCGAACGGGGTTACCCGCATGGAAAGAAATCAACTCTTTCTTGCTTGAAGCTTCGAGAATCACAGGCGTGCAAACGGTGGTTGCCAATGATGTTCATTATTTGAATCAAGATGATCAAATGTCACAAGAGGTTTTGGTTTGCATTGGTTCGAATAAAACATTGCAAGATGAATCGCGATTTCGCTTAGGGACAGACCAATTCTATTTGAAAGACTCGCAGCAGATGCGAGCTTTGTTTCAAGATTTGCCAGAAGCCTGTGATCGCACTTTGGAAATTGCCGAAAGATGCCAGGTCAAATTCAAGATGAAGGACTCGGCGGGAAAAGCAATTTATCACCTTCCCAGTTTTCCAACTCGAGACGGGCGAACTTTAACTGAAGAGATCAAGCTTCTTTCCTTTCAAGGATTGGAGCGACGATTTTCTGAGGCTGCACTCCACGCAAAGCCGATTGCACCTGAACTGCAACCGCAGTACGGCCAGCGCTTGGACTATGAGCTGTCGATCATTGATCGAATGGGTTTTAACGGATATTTTTTGATCGTGTCTGATTTTATCAACTGGGCTAAATCCAATGACATTCCAGTTGGGCCTGGACGGGGGTCAGGGGCTGGGTCTCTTGTGGCTTATGTCTTAAGAATCACCGATTTGGATCCAATCCCTAATTTTCTACTTTTTGAGCGCTTCTTGAATCCTGAGCGGATTTCTATGCCAGATTTTGATATCGACTTTTGTCAAGAGCGCCGGCAGAGAGTGATTCAGTATGTGACCGAGAAATACGGAGCGCCTTCTGTATCTCAAATTATCACTTACGGTAAATTGCAAACTCGAGCGGCTATCAGAGACGTCGGCCGAGTGCTCGGGATGACTTTTTCTGAAGTCGATGTTCTGAGTAAATTAATTCCCGAAAAATTAAATATCACTTTGAAAGAAGCTCGAGAGCTCGAGCCTCGGATCAATGAGCTGTTAGACGGCAACCCGCAAATGGCAACTTTGATGGACCTGGCGCAAAGAATTGAAGGAATGGTCCGACATGCAGGGATCCATGCAGCAGGTGTCATTATTGCCGATGGTGAGCTGGTAAAGCACGCGCCGCTTTACCGAGGAGCTGAAGGCGAGCAAGTAGTCCAGTACGATATGAAGCATGCCGAAAAAATCGGTTTGATCAAATTCGATTTCTTGGGATTGAAGACTTTAACTCATATTGATTATGCCATTCATTTGATTCAGAAAAACCGTGCTGTCAAAATTGAAACTTCGGCTATTCCTTTGGACGACAAACCAGTTTTTGATATGATGTCCAAAGGCGACACTTACGGAATTTTTCAGTTCGAAGGCGACGGCATCACCGATGCGACTCGGAAAATTAAGCCATCTAGCTTTGCTGACATCACGGCTATCACTTCCCTCTACCGGCCTGGGCCAATGGCCAACATTCCTGAGTTCACCAAGCGAAAACACGGAGAATCTCCGGTTGAATATCTACTTAGCGACACCGAAGAGATCCTGAAGGAAACCTACGGAATCATGGTCTACCAAGAGCAGGTGATGGGCATTGCCTCTCGAATTGCCGGCTACAGTCTGGGTGAAGCCGACATGCTCAGACGAGCCATGGGTAAAAAAATCAAAGCCGAGATGGATCAACACCGGCAAAGATTTTTAGACGGTGCAAAAGCCAAAGGTCATGATCCGCAAAAGTCAGATGAGCTGTTTGATTTGATGTACAAATTTGCCGACTATGGATTTAATAAATCGCATGCGGCGGCCTACAGTGTGATCACTCTGCAAACGGCTTGGCTGAAGTGCCATTATCCGACAGAGTTTTTTGCGGCCTTGCTGTCGACTGAAATTTCTGACACCGACAAAATTGTCAAATACGTGAAAGACTGCCAAAAGCGCGGCGTGACAGTGAAGCCTGCTCACGTCAGTTATTCGGAGTATCTTTTTACGGTTCGTGGGGATGATGTGTACTTTGGTTTGGGTGCCATAAAAGGCGTTGGCGAAAATGCGATTGCGGCGATTGTCGAGGCCAGAGAAAAATTGCCAGAAAAAAAGTTTCATTCGCTGGACGAGTTTTTCGAAACTGTTGACACTCGAAAGCTCAATAGAAAAGTGACCGAGTGCTTGATCAAAGCTGGTGCGTTTGATGGCTTTGGCCCGCACCGAGCTCAGATTTTAGCCGGCTACCAAAAATTTCTCGACCGTTCCGAAGGCCTACGAAAAGACTTAGAAGTCGGGCAGTCCTCGTTGTTTGATTTGGCTGGCGCGCAAGAAGCCGAAGTGGAGTTGCCAGAAATCAAACCTTGGACTCGCACTGTCTCGCTCGCTATGGAGAAAGACGTACTCGGCTTTTACCTGAGCGATCATCCACTGAAAGGATTTGAAACTTTGGCCTCGATCTGGATTTCGGGAACGGTCTCAGATCTGCCCCGGGTCGGCAAAGAATTCGCCAGCAAGCAAGTTAAAGAAGAAGCACCAAAAAGATATGACCCAAGAAACCGCGACGCCGGTAAAAAGCGAGTGATCGTCGCGGGGCTGGTCACCGAGATTCGTGAACTGATCACAAAAAAAGGCACTCGAATGGCTTTTGCAAAAGTCGAGGATTTGACTGCCACCTGCGAGCTAGTGGTTTTCCCCGACACATTTGTCAAAGTCGAAGTCCTGCTCAAGGACGAGCGCCCCATGTTGATCGGCGGTCTGCTGGAAGTGAATGAAGAGGGGATCGCTAAAATTATTGTCGACAGTCTCTCTCCGCTTGAGGATGTTTTGAAAAAAACCAATCGGCTGACCTTTTTGCTCGATCGACTGCCGCAAGATCAGTATCAAACTTTGTATGATGTTTTGGCTGAGTTTCCTGGCCCTACGACTGTGGATTTTAAGCTTTGGCTCGATGACCTCCAACAGGAAGTCATGATGGAGGCTGAGGGCATATCAGGAGTTGCGATTTCCAATGAACTTCTAGAGAATATCCATAGCCACTTTGGCACGACCAACTTTATTGAGGTGCGATAAGATGACTTGGAAATTCAACAGAACCCATGCACAGCCTGGGTTCTGGGCTGTGCATTTGGTTTCATCCACTATGCAATCTACTATGCAGAAGTTTGCCCTAAGTTTACAGTTTTTTATCAGTTTGAGCCGTCTTGGCAGTTGCGCGACTTTTACTAGCTTTACAGCTTTGACGACTTTTTCAATAATGGCTGTCGGCACCTCAGGATTGGTCACATCTCCTGCTCAGGCCGCTGCAGCTGCAAAAAATTTCGTTGAAAGAACTTTTGAAGGGGAAAGCCGAGATAAAAATCCAGTCTTAGCCAAGCAACAAATGATCACCCGGGCTTCTGAAAAAGTCAGCGAAGATCTGATCAAAGAAATCATTGGAGAAACAAAATTCTCGAGAAACAAATCCGTGATCACACAAAAGATTCTCAAGAATTCCGCTCGGTTCATTCCATTTTCTCGCCCAGGAGATTTGATTTCGCAGCCAAATGGGGATGGTTACCGGATGAGTGTCATCTTGCGAATCAACGTTGATGATTTGCAAGCCATGCTTTTGCAAAACGGATTGTTCTACGAAAGTGACAGCACCCCAGTGATTCTGCCGGCTATTCGCTTCGTTGACCGGATTCACTCTAAAAGCTTCGGTTGGTGGCATCTCTCGGCGGCTTCACAGGCCGACTTGGCTGCAAACTCTTTTTTAATCAAAGAGTCTCGCTCGCTTGAGCAAACTTTGAAAAACGCCTTTTTGAAACATAATTTTTATTTGCTCAAACCGCAGTCCTTTCGCTTCGGCGAAATGCTGCCAAACTCAATGACCTCGGAAAATTTACGAACTGAAGATTTGCAATTCTTGGCTCAGAAAATGTCGGCGCCTATTTTGCTCGGAGGTGAAATCAGCTTTGCCCAAAGTGCGGAGCGACCCGAGGCTGTGCAGATCACTCTTCGCATGACCGCATCCCAAGTAGTGAATTCTCGGGTGATTGCCGAGGTAACCCGGCAATTTGAAACCGAGGCGGGGGCTTTCGAAGTGGTTGTGTCCAGGAAATTAAAGGAAAT
>JAYTZS010000454.1:0-7082 GCA_043741885.1 Bdellovibrio sp.
GACACTCTTCATAAAAGAAAAAGTCGAAGGATTGAGGTAGTTCGCATAATGAGCAAAAATAGATCCTGCGACTCCGGCAAAAAAACTGGATATAACAAAAGCCCGGACTTTGGATTTTGTCGTGTTGATGCCCATTGATTCAGCTGCAACTTCATCTTCGCGAACACTGAGGAAAGCTCGACCATGAGAGGAGCGAATCAATCGCCAGATTGTAAAAAAGCAAATCAGAACCCAAAGTAGGGCATGCAAGTAGCCGACAATAAATTTGCTAATGACGAACCCGCCGACTTCCCAATCGGTAGGGCCAATGATTCCGTACATTCCACGCGCTCCACCCACAGCAGGAGTGTTGAGGAGAACCACGCGAATAATTTCACCAAATCCCAAGGTCACAATAGCTAAATAATCCCCCTTCAGGCGCAGGGAAGGAAGACCCACCAGCCATCCAGCAAAGGCGGCCGCTATACCACCTGCAACGGCAAAGAAGAAAAACACAAAAAATTGAAAACCATCCGTTGGCACTGGAATCAAAGTGCTGAGAAAGCCAGACATATAGGCGCCCACAGCCATAAATCCAGCATGTCCTAACGAGAACTGGCCGGTGTAGCCATTCACAAGGTTGAGGCTCATAGCCAATATCATATTGATCATGACGTAAATCAAAATGAGCTGAATGTAGGAGTTAAAAGCTTGATCAAATCCAACTCCACAAAGAATCAGAATAAGAAAAGAAAGCCCTGGAATTTTAAAAGCGCGAATCCAACTTTGCATTAGACTTTCTCCACGCTGTTTTTACCCAGTAAGCCAGAGGGCTTAAAAATCAAAATCACAATTAAAATTCCAAAGGCCAAAGCATCTCGGTAGGTAGACGAGTAATAGCCCACCACCATCTCTTCGGAAAGTCCCATGATCAGACCGCCTAACACAGCTCCGCCCAAACTACCAATTCCACCTAGTACAGCGGCGACAAACGCTTTCAAACCAATTAGCATTCCCATCAAGGGCTCAATTTTTGGATATTTCATTCCCACAAGAACACTGCCAATCCCCGCAAGAGAAGATCCAACAATAAATGTGAACATAATAATTCGATCGGTATTGACTCCCATCAAACTTGCAACGTTCATGTTCGAGCTGACAGCTCGCATGGCTTTTCCAACTTTGGTCTTAAAAATGAGAAAATTGAGCGTCAACATGGCAATCACAGTGACGGCAACCACAGCTACATCAAGACTTTTCAATTGGACGCCAATGATTTCCGTGATCACCGAATCTTCGATCACATTGGGAAAAACTTTTGGTGAAGCTCCAAACACAACTTGGCCGGTGTATTCGAGAAATAGAGAGACCCCGATAGCAGTGATCAGAATATTTAATTTGGGAGCTTTTCTAAGCGGTCGGTAAGCCAAGCGTTCGATGGCAAGGCCTAAAACACTGCAGGCCACCATCGAGACCAAAAGCAAAATCAGCAAAGTCAAAATCCCGGGAGAATTTTCTCGGCCGGTGAGCTTTGCTGTGTAGTAAGCAGCAAAGGCCCCCATCATATACACATCTGAGTGAGCAAAATTGATCAACTGCAGGATTCCATAAACCATCGTGTAACCAAGAGCAATCAGCGCATAGATGCTACCTAGACTGAGGCCATTGATTAAATGTTGAAGCAAATCCTGCATGCTTCGTCCTTACGGATTCACAGTTGTAACGTATTTATTTTCAGCACCTTGAACTTGCACAACCACGGCTGATTTCACTGCATTTCGATTGGCATCAATTGAAATTTTGCCAGTCGCTCCCATGAATTCCTTGATCTGGGCCAATTGATCTCGAATAGAAGTCGCTGTAATCTCAGTCGTTCCTTCCATGGCTTTGACCAGCATCCGAGTCGCGTCGTAAGCCACCGACGAAAGCCCGTCAGGGGATTTGTTGTACTTGGCTTTGAACTTCTTCATGAAGTCGACAGCTGCGGGTTCTTTGCTTTCAGTTGAATAGTGATTTGAAAAGTAAGATCCGTTGATTGCATCTTTACCAATCTCTGACAATTTCGGAGAATCCCAGCCATCTCCACCTAACATCACAGCTTTGATTCCGAGCTCTCGCGCCTGTCGAGAGATCAATCCAACTTCCGTGTAATACCCAGGAATAAATAGAGCTTCCGGTTTAAGTGACTTCAACTGAGTCAACTGAGCTTTGAAATCCACATCTTGAGATTGATAACTGGCATCACCCACAATTTCACCGCCGAGCTCTTTAAACTTTGCAACAAAAAAGTCGGCGAGACCAACTGAGTAATCAGATTTCACATCACGAAAAATCGCAACTTTTTTTAATTTCAAATCATTGTATGCAAATTTTGCCATCACAGTTCCTTGAAATGGATCAATGAAACAAGCGCGAAAAATATAATTTCCAACCTCAGTCACTTTCGGATTCGTCGAGCTCGGAGTTAGCATCGGAATCTTTTTATTTTGTGCGATCGGAGCTGCGGCCAGAGACCGTCCGCTGGCAACTTCACCTAACAAAGCAACTACTTTTTCTTGTTCAATCAAGCGGGTCACAACGGAGGCCGCTTCTTCGGCTTTCCCTTGATCATCCATGGTGATCAATTTAATTTTTTTTCCTTTGATTCCGCCAGATGCATTGACTTCATCGATCGCCAAGCGAATTCCTTCATCCGTACTTTGGCCAAAGGTGGCTTCTGATCCTGTCATAGAACCGAAATGGCCAATAACGATTTCGTTTCCAATTTTTTTTGTACAGCCCACCAAAAACGGCAGCACACAAAGTGCTACCAGCAAAATACGACGCATGAATCCTCCTGTTTTTGAATTCAGAGACAGAATTATGAATTTTCTCAATCGAGTCAATGCTGCAGGTGCAACCATTCACTGAAAAGCGACAAGCAATCAATTCGCCAGCAAATTCGAAAGAGCGAGATAATCTTTAGGAGTCACTTTTTCACGGCCAGTGGCAATTTCAAAAGGAACTGTGACGATTTGATTGCCCTGTATTCCGTACATGATGTCTTTTTCACCGGCGAGAAGTCCTTCGGCAGCAGCAGAACCCAAGCGGGTTGCCAAAATTCGATCTGAAGCCGTTGGAGATCCACCTCGCTGTATGTGGCCTAAAATGCAAACCTTCGCGTCCAAGCCAGCTTTTTTGCGGATCTGATCAGCAAGATCATAAGCCCGACCTGGCTTTTGTCCTTCAGCGGCGACTAAAATAGAACTTGTTTTCCCCTTAGCCAGACCAGCTTTGATTCGGTCGATGGCTTGATCCACAGTCGTCGAAATTTCCGGAGTGAAAATAGCTTCAGCTCCACCAGCTAAGCCTACGTGAGAGGCAATCAAGCCTGAGTTTCGTCCCATCACTTCAACTATAAACAAGCGGTCATGACTGGCCGCTGTGTCGCGAATTTTATCTATGCATTCCAAAGCCGTATTCACTGCGGTATCGAAACCGATAGTGTTGTCAGTTCCATAAATGTCATTGTCAATGGTTCCGGGAATTCCAGTGATCGGCATTTGGTGCTCGATCCACAAGGCATGGGCGCCGCGAAAAGAGCCATCACCGCCGATGCAAACCATTCCCTCAATCCCGATTGCTTTTAAATTTTCCACGGCTTTTTTGCGAACTTCGGCTTTTTGAAATTCCAAAGAGCGTCCGGTTTTTAAGACGGTGCCGCCACGCTGGATGATATTGGCCATAGATCGTAGGTTGAGTTCCCAGAAATTCTTATCTAGCATACCGGCATAGCCGCCGATGATGCCCACGACTTGAACGTTACGAGCCAAGGCTGTTCGCACAATTGCTCGTATTCCGGCATTCATACCCGGAGCATCCCCACCACTTGAATAGACAGCGATTTTTTTCATGAGTTAGAACTTACGACGGCGCAAGCAAATCTTCAACAGATGGAGCGTAAAAAAACCCGGATTTTGCAACCCGGGTTTCGGAAATTCAGTTCGCGAACTGAATCAACATGTCAAATAAGGGTAATTACTTAACTAAAGATTTGAATTCTGCGCCAGCGCGGAATTTTGGAGTCCAAGCAGCTGGGATTTTAATTGCTTTTCCAGTTTGTGGATTGCGGCCGATGCGAGCTTTGCGTTTAGCCTTTGTGAAAGTGCCGAAGCCAACAAGCTTCACATCATCACCTTTTTTAACTGCTTTTTTGATTGTATCAAAAGCGCAATTCATTACGTTCTCAGCTTGAGCTTTTGTGCATTTGGCTTCAGCTGAGATCTTCTCAATAAGTTGTTGTTTGTTCATCGTGAACTCCTTCTTGTGGTTCGAATGGTTTTTTTGCAGGCCAGTCTATGGCCAACAACACAATTAGAGAGATGAAACTGATGAGCGTCAAAGTTTTTTTTCATTTTCGAAGTCATATCGAAGTCAGTGCGTCAGCGGCTCTGAAAGAATCGCCCAATAATTATTCATTTTCTAAATCGTCTTCACTATCCGATTGAAGGTCTTGATCAGAGGCTCCGTCTTCGGAAGGAGCTCGGAAATCTTCATTGGCCCACTGACCGAGATCAATCAGGCTGCAACGTTCGGAACAGAAGGGCCGGTAAGGATTCTCGGGTGAAAAAATAGAATCTTTTCCACACCGAGGACATCGAACTTGACGAGGTTGAATCGAACTCATGCAAAGATCTTAACTAAAAACCAGTGACTCCGCAATTCTGAGTTTGGCAGCGGAGCATATGGCCCGTCGCAACCGAAATTGAGTTGTAGTAGAGCACGAAATCCCATGCTGGATCTTCTAACTTTCCATTTGCTACCTGAAATTGAAACAAAAGATTGTTGCCGCCTTGATAAGTGGCACCAGCCGGAGCATAGCCGCGAAGCTCAAATCCTTGCGAATTGTTCACAGGCCAGATCGTCATATCTAAAACCATCGGATCATACACTCCAGCATTATTCAAAGTGTTGAATCCGAAATATCCCAATACCATTTGTTGAAAATTGGGTAGGCTGTACCAGTAAGATCCACAAGCATAAGGACTTTGACAAGATTGATCGAGCATAGAGCGAATGACCAATTTAACAGTGCTTGCTTGCGAGCCATTGGCGAACACCATCATGTCATGCAGACCATTTAACCAGGTGGAGCAGGCAGCTCCACCGCCATTGATATAATTTCGGTCACAAACTCCCATGGCATACTTCAAAACATTGCCCATTCCGGTTTGTTGTAAATTCAAAGTGCTACCGACAGCTCCGGGGTAAAGGTAATTCATCTTGCTATTTTGAGCGTAGAATCCAACTTGAGTTCCTGGAGGAATCGCATTTGTCACAGGCGGCGCAATCAAGCCCGGGCCTGCAGCTGGAACACTGTTGTTGGATCCACCACCAGATTTTCCGCAGGCAACAAAGCCGATGACTGCAAAGGCAACAACCAACAAACTAAAAAATGGGGAACGAGCTTTCATAAATCCTCCGCTTCACTAAGGAAGAATTACACAACCTGTGCCAAGCAGAAGTCATAGCAAAAAGAATCCAGAGCCAAAGGAACAGATCTAAAACAGTGTGAGAGGAGGTTTCTCATTTTGAGACAGTCGGCAATCTGTCTAGAAGGTCGACAGGGTGACCAATAGGGGCCGGCTGTAGTCATAGCCTGTGCCATTAGTTAAGATTTTATTTTGTCGATCGTGGGGGAAGACATCCTGTCTATCGAGGACTCTGTCCTCGAGCTCCTGCTTCTCTCGGTCATCGTGACCGGGAGACTGAAAGACAAAGAAAACTCTAAATGAAAACTCTAAATTATGAGTTAAAATCGGATCGACCTGGATGGTCGAACGAATGCCGAGGTATGGAGGCGCACAGCCGCCATCTGGCAGGATGCCATTTCTTCGTTTAAATTCGAAGCTTCTTCTGCGATCGAAAAGTGAGCCAGCAACTGGCCACACACATCAAGATAAGGCTGACCCAAGAGGAAATGGAAAGTCCACAAAGCGAGCTGCCGCGAAAATCATCTCGAAAATATTCCATCAGCAGGCGGCCTATGGAGTGGAGAAAAACCCATTGGAAAAAAATTCCCCCAGGTCGCCTCTCATTCAAATTCCTTTTCTCTAAAACAATTAAGACGCCGTAAACCGCGAGTTCCCAACCCACGGCATAAAGTTGGGTTGGATGACGCTGAATCTGCTGTGCATCCCAAGGGAATTTTACTCCCCAAGGCATTCGGCAAGCACGCCCGTAGCAGCAACCGGCAAGAAAACAACTGATGCGACCCAATCCGTAACCCAACGCAAAGACTGGAGCGAAGAAATCAGCCCAAGCCAGGAAGGGAAGTTTTTGTCGATAAGAATAAAGCCAGCATGTGATAAAAGCTGTCAGAAACCCGCCGTAGAAAACAAAACCGCCCTGCCAAAATTGAAAAATGCGAGTCCAATCTGGCCAGTAATATTGAGGCGCTTCGTAAAGAACATGAAAGATCCGGCCGCCAATAAATCCGGCCAGCATCAAAATCAGAGAAAAATCCAAAGCGATCCGCGAATTCTCTCCACGAGCCTCGGCACGGCGGAAAACATAAAGAATCAAAAAACAATAAAGCAGAGAGAGGAACAGCAAATAAGTGGGAAGAACGATGGAATCAGAAAGTCGAATATCTGGAAACATCAGGCTTTTGCTTGGACCTCAGCCGAGCTTTTTTTCTCAATGAGCATCAAAAACAAAAGCACTCCGACTCCACAGACAATGGCCGAGTCTGCGACATTAAAAGCAGGCCACGAATAAACAGATTGCAAATGGAAATCTAAAAAGTCGATCACATAGCGAAAGCGAATGCGGTCGATATAATTTCCAATGGCTCCGCCAAAAATAGCGGACAGTGCAAAGATCTGTGGAAAATCGGTGTTCTTTACTCCACGCAAAATCAAAAGGATCACGACCAAAGCTACTGGAGGCATGGCTAAAAAGAAAATTTCGCGAAAGGCCGCGTGAGATTCAGCTAAGAAACCGAAAGCTGCACCAAAGTTTCGAACATAAGTGATATTGAAATATCCTGGAATCAGCGGGGTTGAATCACCCAACTGGTAATGAGTGTGCACATACATTTTTACCAACTGATCGAGTGCGAT
>JAYTZS010000455.1:0-2450 GCA_043741885.1 Bdellovibrio sp.
CCAGCTTGTATTTGCCAGCAGGAGTGATTTCATTGCTTTCCTGGACGGTTTGAAAGGCCTGCGCCTTTCCCGTTGTCAGAAAAAAGCCAGCTAAAAATAAAAACAGCATAAGCGATTTTGAGGTGAGATTTTTCAGTGATTTGGAAAACATAGAGGTCCTTCCTCAAAAGAGTGTTTTCAGATGGTAAAAAGAGGTCAAGTGTTTGACAAGTTCGAATGTGGCTGGGATCGTCGGGAAATGAAAAAGCTGCCATTGACATTGATGATTATCACTCTGAACGAAGAGCGCAACATCGAGCGTTGCATTGCTTCGGCGCCGTTTTGCTCCGAAGTTCTTGTGATTGACAGTCAAAGCCAAGACCAGACCTGCGAAATTGCACAGAGGTTAGGTGCAAGAGTGCTGCAGCGAACTTGGAGCGGCTATGGACCGCAGAAATATTGGGGCAGTTTGCAAGCCCGAAACGATTGGGTCTTGTCTTTGGATGCAGATGAAACTCTCTCACCTGAACTGGCCTTCGAGATGCAAAATAAGTTCGCCAGTTTGCAAACAGATTTTGCCTATGAGATGCCGAGAAAATCATTTCATCTGGGTCGTTGGATTGAACATGGAGGTTGGTATCCAGATTATCAGCTCAGATTGTACAATCGAAAATTCAACAATTGGTCCCAAGCGCAAATTCACGAAAAGATTCAGTCGCAGAAAATTGAAAAGCTACAGAGTCCTTTACTGCATTTTGTCTTTCAAGATCTTTCAGATCAAGTTCGCACCAATGACCGATACTCGACTCTGCTGTCAAAAAAAGATGTTGATGGCGGAAAGAAGTTCTCCATCTTTCCGCTGTTGCTGAAGCCGATGAGCAAATTTTTAGAGTGCTATATCTGGAAGCTTGGAATTTTAGACGGCATTGCGGGCCTGATCATTGCTGTCAGCGCTGCCTATTCGATTTTCCTTCGCTGGTCAAAAATTTGGGAAGCGCAAATGTTGGAACGACAAAAAAGCCCTGAGATAGCAAAGAAAGAAAGAAAGATAGAAAATTGAATGGAACTTTCAAAAACAAGTTTTTTTAGCGTCGTCTTTGTGCTTTTTTCTTTGCCAGCTTCAGGTAAAATAGTTTCTGTTTACCCACAAGTTCAGCAACTAACAGGGTCGGCAGTTATGGTTGACGATTCAGTCAAAATCATCAAACGCGAAGCTCAGCATTCAGAAAAAGATAAAAAGCTAAAGAAAGGGGCCAGGTTAAAGGACAAAGCTCGAATACGCACTGACGCCTCCTCAGAAATCGTGCTTGCTCTTTCGACTCATTCGGAGCTCACGCTGCTGAAAGACAGCGAGGTCAATTTGCCTGTGATCGAGTGGAAAGATGGAAATATCAAAGAAATCCAACTGATCAAGGGCTCTCTTCGGATTCTATGTAGCCAAGAAAAATGTGACCATGTGATTGTCACCGGCTTAAGTAAAACCCCCGTGGCACTCGGAGATTTCCAATGGAATTACAATCCTCAAGTGCCCTCGGTTAGCGTCGCAGTTTTCGAAGGAGAGATCTCTTTTTCTGGTTTTGAGAATGAAACTACCGTTCAACTGAAAGCTGGAGATAGTGCACAGTTTGTTGGAGTTTTAGAGAATGACGAGCCAGCCTATGATATCTTATTGCGAGGACGGAAAGTCGCTAAGGGACACCTGGAAAACGTGGTTCACCTTTCGCCAGAAGAAATTCAAGCAGAAGCCAACAAACGAGCCCGCAAGCGCCCGGTTGCAAGGGTTCAAGCTGCGAAAAAGTTAAAAGAACACCAGATCTGTGAAAAACCGGCAGGTGAGCTCAATCAATGTGCTTGGAGCTGTGAAGGCAATTCTAAAAAATCCAAAACCTGTGAATTCAATCGCGGCGCTCAATGTGTCCGAACTCGTTGCAATGCCAATGGGGAATGGGCAGAAAAAGAAGTCCTTGGGTCGAATCAACAAACCAAGTGTGGCCTTAAGCCGACTGTTGAAGCTTGTGATTACTAAAAAAGGCAAAGCTTGAAGGAACCGGCGCAGTTCGCCCAATCCATCAGGCGAAAAGTGGGGAGGCAGCTGCAGAAATGAAATCCCTAACTTTTCATCGAGAGCGCAAACACTGCGAATAAATTCGCGAAACTGGGGTTGCAGGGCATCCAGCGGTCTCGAGTGGGAAACATCTTGCAGGATTTTGGGACAGAACCGAAAGTCTTCTGGAACAGAGTCTCGCCAATGGCGAACGGTCAGGGGATCAGGAATTCTGTAGTGAGTGGTATTCAGTTCAATTGAATTGAACTGTCTTGAATAGAAATAAAGAAAGTCTTTCGAGTCCGCTTCAGCCGGGTAGACATTTCCGCGCCAGTGTTTAACATTCCAAACTGGGCAACCAATTCCGACTCGCAGGGGGGATCTTTTTTCTCCGTGCATGCGAAATCTCAACCAAGTTCTCGGGTCC
>JAYTZS010000456.1:0-2450 GCA_043741885.1 Bdellovibrio sp.
TAGATGATAAGAACGTTGCGACTACGAATGGTCGGAGCAGTCCTCATGACCGGGCTTGCACCAGCCTTCAATCAGTGAGAAATGATTACCTTTCGATGATGGAAGCCTGGAAAACTTTGGGCTACTTCTGCAAAATGCTCTCTCCGCTTTTGAACGAGCCAGAAATCAGCACCGCATTAAAAGAGCGCTGCCTCGCTGTAAATAGTTTGGTTCCGAATTCACCAAACACCAAAAAATCACAAGTGGATCAATTACTCGACCCAGTCGCCGTTGACCAAGCGCGGATGCCTCAGATCGTGCGGAAAATCCAAGAGTTGCAGTGTCTGTAAAATTTCCCCGCAGACTGTCTAAAAACTTGATAAAGCTGAATTTTTTAGATCCGCTAAAAGGTCTGCTTTTCGTCAGATTTTGCTGAGTAATTCTTATGTGTCACTTAGACCTATTTTCAAACAAAATCCATGTGGCTTTTTGATTTTGCAAACATGAATTTCATGATAATCTTCAATGGATTTATCTGCTATCTTTTAGACCTAGGACTCAAAGCGGGGTCACATGCAGCCGTTACAAAAGATCAGCACCGGAATTGAAGGTTTAGATTCCATTTTATGTGGAGGCCTCCCCATTCAGCGAGTTTACCTGGTTGAAGGTGATCCCGGATGTTGAAAGACGACTTTGGCTTTGCAGTTTTTAATTGAAGGGTAAAAACGAGGAGAACCCTGTCTTTACATCACCCTTTCTGAATCCGTTCTAGAATTGAAATCTTCAGCCAGTGTTCATGGCTGGGACCTCAAGGGAATTCATCTTTACGAGTTGCCAATTGAAGAGCAGCTTTCCGCCAATTCTCAGAATACATTTTTTCACACTTCAGAAATCGAATTGGGCGCGACCAACGAGGCAATTTTAAATGAAATTCGCCGCACTAAACCCTCACGGGTGGTGATTGATTCGATGACTGAGCTCAAACTCATGGCGCAAAATCCAATGAAATTTCGTCGGCAGATTTTAGCTTTCAAACAATTTTTTCTGCAGCAGAATACAACCGTTATCCTTCTAGACGACAAAACTTCCTCGATCAGCGATCAGGAAGTGCAAAGTATTGTGCATGGAATTATCAAACTTGAACAGCTAGCTCCAGAATACGGAGCTGAACGCCGGCGCCTCTCAGTCTCGAAGTTAAGAGGAGTTTCTTATCGTGGCGGATATCATGACTTCTCAATCCGCACAGGTGGCTTAGCCGTCTTTCCAAGACTAATCGCCGCGGAACATGGAATCCAAAGAGGAAGTGAACTTCTCAGCAGTGGAATTCCAAAAATTGATGAGCTGATTGGTGGCGGCGTGGAACGTGGCTCTAGCACTTTGGTCCTGGGTCCCGCTGGCGCCGGAAAATCAACGATTGTCATCCAGTATGCAGCCCATGCCGCATCCGAAGGAAATCATGCAGCCGTCTTTACTTTTGACGAAGGTGTGCACACAGTCTTGGGCCGCAGCAAGGGGTTAGGACTTGATCTGCAGAAATATGTCGATAACGGATCTTTGTCGATTCAACAGGTTGATCCAGTCCAACTTTCGCCGGGCGAATTTGTTAGCTTAGTTCGTCAATCAGTGGACTGCCGTCAGGCAAAGGTCGTAGTCATCGATAGTCTAAATGGATACATGAACGCCATGCCTGAAGAAAGATTTCTAACTTTGCAGATGCATGAGCTGCTGACCTATCTCAGCCAAATGGGAGTCACCACTTTCCTGGTCTGTGTCCAACATGGCTTGCTAGGAATGAATATGGAGACGGCAGTGGACGTCAGCTATTTAGCCGACAATGTTTTTTTACTGCGCTACTTTGAAACCCAGGGCAGCGTAAAACAAGCTTTATCCGTGGTGAAACGAAGAGCTGGCCCGCATGAGAGATCGGTTCGAGAAATTCAACTGTCTTCCACTGGCATAAAATTGGGGCAGCCGCTTTCCATACAATTCTGCTGATCAGCTCCGGCGACCTCTCCTTTGTAAATCAGGATATTTTGAAGCTGCTTCATCCTCTCCGAAACATGACTTTACTTGAAAGACCCATCCGACTTGGAACTTTTATCAGCGTGATTCAAACCGCGCTTGCCGACCGAAGAAGACAGTACGCCGTTCGAGAATTGTTAAAGACTGTCGAAAAATCAAAACAAGAAGCAATCGAAGCCAGCCAAGCTAAAAGCTCTTTTCTCGCAAATATGAGCCACGAAATCAGAACTCCATTGGGAGCAATCATCGGATTTTCAGACCTGCTGGCAGAATCCGATCTAGATTCTCACGACAAAAATATGTACTTAAAAACCATTCAGCGAAATGGAAAACTTCTCTCAGCCCTAATCAATGACATTTTGGATTTGGCCAAAGTTGAATCCGGCAAAATAGATATTGAGCTCTCGGAAATCTCAATCCGTGAATTGATCCGCGAAGTGATTTTGGAT
>JAYTZS010000457.1:0-2435 GCA_043741885.1 Bdellovibrio sp.
GGACTTAATATCCCAATACTGGCGCATCAATGGAGTCATAGGAAACACCTAAAGGCAGAGGCGAAAATCGGTCAATCAAAACCAATCTCTTCCGGTCGCACGTGATGCAAAGAGTTATCAGGCAGGGTTCATTCGTGCCTGCATGCGAGGCCTTGCGCTCACTCTTGCTTCAGTTTCCAATGGAGCGATGACCTCTGTGGCCCCTCTCATTCAAGATTTGTCGATTATTCTGATCACTGCCGCAGTGACCAGTTTGATTTTCAAAAAAATGCGTCAGCCGGTGATTTTAGGTTACATGCTGGCAGGCCTGTTGATTGGCCCGCATTCGCATTTTTTTCCCAATGTCACGGAGATGGAAGGCTTGAAGGTTTGGGCTGAGATGGGAGTCATCTTCATGCTTTTTTCCATGGGGATTGAATTTAGTTTCGGCAAGTTGGCAAGACTAGGATCGACCGTCTTGATCGCAGCTGTTTTTGAGTTCACAGCGATGTGCTTAATGGGTTTTATGATTGGCCAGTTTCTCAATTGGAATCCACTGCAAAGTTTATTTCTGGGCGCCATGCTTTCCATCTCGTCGACTTCAATTATTTACAAAGCTTTTGAAGAAATGAAGCTGAAAAGTAAAAAGTTTGCCCAAGTTGTTTTTGGAATTTTGGTTGTTGAAGACTTGATGGCAGTTTTGATGATCGTCCTATTAACCACTTTGGCGCTGTCTAGGCAAATTGAAGGAAGCGAACTCGCTTGGACGGCTGGAAAGCTAGTTTTTTATTTAGCCCTGTGGATTGTGGTCGGCTTGTTCTTCGTTCCCTGGTCGCTTCGAACGGTTCGCAATTTGCTTTCGGATGAGATCACCTTGATTGTATCTCTCGCTCTTTGCTTGATGATGGTGGTGACGGCCAGCCAGGTTGGATTTTCGGCCGCTCTCGGGGCCTTTATCATGGGTTCGATCCTTGGTGAAACTGATGAAAAAGAGAAAATCGAACGGATTTTTCAGCCGGTCAAAAATTTATTTTCGGCTATTTTTTTCGTCTCCGTGGGAATGCTGATCAATCCAGAGACTTTGCTAAGCCACCCAGGACTGGTCCTGCTGCTGACAGCTGTCCTGGTCATTGGAAAAATTTATTATGGAACTTTGGGCTGCCTGATCGCCGGTGAAAACATTCAAACTTCGATCCGAGCCGGAGTCAGCTTGGCTCAGATTGGCGAATTCTCATTTATCATTGCTGGCCTGGGACTGACTCTGAAAGTAACAGATGACGTGCTCTACTCAAACATCATTGCGGTCTCGGCGCTGACGACTTTCACCACTCCTTATCTTGTCAAATCGCGAGAGGAGCTGTCGGCACATGTGGAGAAAATCATTCCGCGGCAAATCCAAACTTTTCTCAATGAGTATCTTCGCTTTTCGAATTTGGTGCGCGGAAGTAGCGACTGGCAGGCTTTGGTGAAAAGCTATTTTATGAAACTTTTTGTCAATTCGGTGATCGTTGGGGCTTTGTTTTTATTATCATCAAAATTTCTCTATCCGCTGATGCAATCGGAAACAGCCACAGTTCAGTGGGCTCAGGCTTTCACTTTGATTTTCACTTTTATTGCTTGCAGTCCTTTTTTATGGGGAATTTTGTTTGCTCAACCCAGAGATCAAAAGCTCGCCAAATTGAATCGCAAAGAAATTTCATCTCCTGTTCGGGGCTTTATATTTTCAATTCGATTGCTTGTCTGCTCTCTCTTGCTCAGTGGACTTCTGTGGCAGTTTGTTTCCATTTTGTATGTGGTGCTGCTCGCCTTGACGGTCGCTCTAACGGTTTGTTATTTTCTCAAGAACTCTTTGGAATCAGTTTATTTGTGGATCGAAAATCGGTTTTTAAAACAGATCGATCATCATTCCTCCATTCGAGCTTCTGCTTATCCAGTGTTGGCACCTTGGGACGCCCACTTGACCGAATTTGAAATCCAGCCCGAGTGCGAAGTCGTGGGAAAATCATTGGTCAGCCTGCATCTGCGGGAAAAATTTGGCATTATTATCGCTCTGATCCAGCGGGGACGGCACCAGCTGACGGCACCAGGACGTGATGAAATTCTCATGCCCTTTGACCGAGTCTCGGTGATTGGCTCTGATGAGCAACTGGCCAGTTTCGAAGAGTTCCTAGGCACTTTGACTCTGAGCATGCCAGAAAATGAAACTGAAACACGTTTCAGTTATTGCTTGGAGCACTGTTTGATTCAGGAGAATTCACAGTTCTTGGGAAAGCCAATTAGCGAATCTGGAATTCGCGAACTGACCCACGGCCTGGTTGTGGGAATAGAGCGGCGTGGGAAAAGAATTCTCAATCCCGACACTCATCTCAAGTTGCAAACCGGCGATCTTCTGTGGATCGTCGGCCATCGCCAAAAGATCCGGGATCTTCGGTAGGTACCGTCTTCCCGTTTTGTCC
>JAYTZS010000458.1:0-6998 GCA_043741885.1 Bdellovibrio sp.
GCAGGATTTATAAAAAACTTTTTGATTGGTTTGGGTGTTCTGATTTTAGGGGGTGTCTACCTTGCATCACAGGGCTCACAAAAAGGCAGCTCAGCAAAATCAGTGACAGAACTTTCCTTTAGAGAAATTCAACTTGGCGCCTCTTTGGCAACGATTCAAAATTCAGATGCCTGCACTAAATTTCAATACAAACAGACCAGACCTAATGGCGATGAGATTTACTTATGCTACCACACCCTTCCGACCAAGAATGAAGAGACATTTGCTCAAGTGGTATTCAAAAATGATAGGCTCATTCATTACAGCGAATTGATAACAGTAAACGAAGGCGATTCTGTATCAAAGATTCTCTTAAATGACTTTGGCAAAGCTGACCAATTCGATTTTGCTCCAAGTAGACAAGCTGCCAGTATTAAATCGAATAAAAAATCTCTTACCGCCGTCTGGAAGCAGGCACATTTCAAACTGGAAATGGATGACCTTGGGTTGGGCTCTATATCTGTCGATGAATCAAATTTCTAAAATTATTAACAGGGAGAATCTATGAGTAATTACTTTTTGAAGTGGGCACCCGACATGAGTACTGGAAAATTTGTGATATCCACACAAGGAGTAATGAAATCTGGTTTAGAATTTTTAATTCTATGCGACTCAAAAGAAGAAGCCGCCAATATTATCAATCGGATTAATAAAGATGAGCTAAAACTTCCCACAATCGATTCGAAGGGGTTCACATTTTTACCGGAGTTTGACTACCTTGCTCCTACAAGAGTTTTTAAAATGTCTGACCCATGGAAAGGACCCGTTAGCTAATCGCAAATGAACAATACGTCTTAAATTATTTGAGAATTTAAGAGCCGTTTGTAGATTACGAAGGCAACTTCACTACTTTACTTTCCAGTGAACATTTAGTGAACATTTTGAAAAAAAAGAATCGGAAATGGAGTCATTTTCTCAGTTTAAAATTGCTCTAGACACGTCTAATTCGAACTCTCGTTAGGCTATTAACCTAAACACGCTTTCCAAGCGTGCGCCATCAGCCACTCGGCCACCTCTCCGTATTTTCTAGGAAGACAGGAAGGCTCAGATCTACCTAGTTTCTTGGGTTATTTCAAACTTTTCTTGGGCGATTAGGGATGCTTTTGGACTGTTTGCTTGATTTGACCGAAGAGATTTTGGCCTGCTGAATTTTGCATCCAGATTCGAATTGTATCTCCAACTTTCATAAAGGGAGTCTTGGCAGTCCCTGCTTCGATTGTCTCCAAAGTCCGTTTTTCAGCAAGACAGCTCGAGCCCATTTTCGGATCTTCGTTCGCTACTGTTCCACTTCCGATCAAAGTGCCAGCAACCAAAGTTCGCGTTTTGGCAGCGTGAGCAATCAGTTGCCCAAAATGAAAATGCATTGCGCCTGCATTGGCTTTGCCGAAGAACTCATTGTTGTATTCCACATGCAGCGGCAAATGAATCCGCCCTTCCTTCCAAGCTTCTCCTAGCTCATCCAAAGTCAAAGCAAACGGAGAAAGAGCCTTTGTTGGTTTGCTCTGAAAAAATCCAAAGCCGGAAGCCAGCTCTTCAGGAATCAGCCCCCTGAGCGAAACATCATTGATCAACACAGCCAGTCTTATTTTAGTTAGAGCTGCTTGGGCTGAGGTTCCCATTGGAACTTCATCAACGATCACTCCCACCTCCGCTTCAAAATCAGTTCCGTGAGCAAAATCTCGCTGTGGGATTTCCTCAGTTGGTGCTAAAAACTGCCCTGATTCTGCTTGGTACATTAGAGGTACAGTGAGCAAAGTTTCAGGCAGAGCCGCATTCCGAGCTTTTCGAACCAGCTTGATATGATGAATAAAGGCAGAGCCATCTGCGAAAAGCCAAGTTCTTGGCAATGCCGAGTGAAATTGATCTTCTTGCACTGGAAAAATTCCTAATGCATTTCCGCTCATCAAACCGCTCGAAAGCTTTTCCAATTGCGGCGAAGTTGCACTCCAATTTTCAAGAGCCTCTCGCAATGACGGTGCGATCGAAGTTGCCCGAACTGCCGATCTCAGATCGGCGCTGACCACGCACAGTTCACCGTCACGAGAGGACTTCGACTTTAAACTTCCTAATTTCATGGATAAGATCCTTTTAGATGATTACTCGAAAAAGAACAGAAGATTGGCGCCGACAGTTTTCATATTGGAGACATTGGCAGACAAATCGCCGTTAATGACCTCAACGTAAATTTCAGCTCCCACTTGTGGAGCGAATTTAAAATCCAACCCCATCTGAATTGGAACTAAAAAAGCATTTACATCAATCGCCGTACAATTGGGTTTAGCTGAACAAATCACATCTTTCGACTGATTAAAGGCCAGCAAAGGTCCTGCGAACAGGCTGGCAAAATCGGAAAAGCGAAGTGAAGCTGTCAGAGGAACATCGAAATAGGCATATTCAATGTTCACGTCTCCACTGCTGGTATTCGAAAGAGCTCCAGGTCTCTGCGAGTATAGAAACCCAGTACGTAAAGACCAGCTATGATAAATCGAAAGCCATGCCAATGCGCCGACTTGGAAACCAAGTTTGCTGCTAATCGTAGCGCGCGGCAAATCTGTCTCAGCTTGGCCTGAATGAATACCCGCAGTCAGCCCAAACTCAGAGGTTGTCTGAGGTTGAGCAAGCGAAATATTTGCCATCGAAAGGGCAAACAAAAAAAGCAAGAAGCCGCATGAAATCCTCATCAAAATTACTCGAAGGTGATCAACAAGTTTGCACCCACAGTTCTCGCATTTTCCAGATCACCTTTGATAAATTTTGTAGGGATCGTTTCATAGTAAAATTCTCCACCCAATTGCGGCGCGAATTTGAAGCTAGCTCCAAACTGAAGCCCAATGTTCGAAGACTCAGGATTGTTCGAAAAAGAACAAGATCCGCCACCGACTTTGCATTCTTTAGATGCCAAAAGAGCAAGGACAGGTCCCGCAAAAACTCCTGCATAGTCAGCAAATTTATACATAGCTGTCAGTGGAATATCGACATAGGCGAGGTTTATATCAACATCCATTCCAAAGGTTGTGGCTGTGTAGTTTCGTTGGTTGTAAAGAAATCCAGTTCGTCCTTGAAGTTTCCCGCTGATATCGAAAAACCCAATTGCGCCTACTCCAAATCCAGTTTTTGTTGAAACTGTAGCTCCGCTGCCAGAAGGAGCATCAGCCGAGTTCGAACGAACTCCTAGAGCCAACCCGAAGTCGTTTGCCAATGCGGCAGAAGATACGATCAAACTCAATGTCCAAATAAGTAATGCTTTCATGTCTTTCGACCTTTCCATTTGATTTTTTTTCTGGAATTCTCCATAAGAATTCACAGGGTACTATGCAGTCAAGCTACTCTGACTTGCGAAAGGCTTCCATGTCTAACTTCGTGCTCTACAATTATTTTCGCAGTTCGGCTTCTTTTCGAGTCCGAATCGGCATGTACTGGAAACAATTGCCGTTTGAATATAAGGCAGTCCACTTGCTCAAAGATGGCGGCGAGCAGCACCAAGCAAATTACAAAGTGCTCAATCCCGCGGGCGAAGTTCCAACCTTGGTCCACGGGTCAGTGGTCATCTCTCAATCTTTGGCGATCTTGCAGTATCTCGATCAGGTCCATCCTTCAGCTCCCTTATTTTCAACGCAGCCTCAGCTGCGAGCTCATGTGTGGCAATTTTGTGAGTCGATCAATTGTGCTCAGCCTTTGCAAAATCTCAAAGTGATGCAGTATCTAGAATCTGAAATGAAGGTGGAGAAGTCAGCCGTTCAAACCTGGACTCGGCATTGGATAACGTCCAATTTAGAGGTGTGCGAGAAAGTTCTAAAGATTCATTCCGGGAGATACAGTTTTGGCGACAAAGTCAGTGCAGCTGATCTTTTTTTGATTCCACAACTTTTTGTCGTGAAGCGTTTTGAGATTGATTGCAGCCCTTATCCCAACATCCAAAAAGTTCAAAAGAATTGTGAGGCCCTGAAGGCTTTTCAAGAAGCCCATCCATTTCGACAGCCTGACACTCCGGCTGAGTTGAAATTACCTCATTGATTTCTAATTGTGGGGGAAAAGCAGAGCACTCCACTTGTCGACTACGGGGACATATAAAAAAACTAGAACGCTTAGGTTGACCCAAAGAAAAAAGGCCAACCAGCGCTCTTTTGCTTCTGAGCGATAAAATCGGTAGAATTCTTGGAGCACTTTGAATACAAAGGGCAAGACTAAGGCGAGGTAAACCCAACTGGCGTGCACAAGCCAAGGCGACAGCACGGCAACTGCCACATATAAAAAAGTCCATAAACCTGTGTGAAACAAAGTTTTATGGATTCCGAGTGCTGCGGGCAAAGTGGGGACTCCGCCTTTGATGTAATCCTCTTTGTAACGAATTGCCAAAGCCCAAAAATGCGGCATCTGCCATAAAAACAAAATCAAAAATAAATAAACTGAGTCTGCATTGAATATCCGCGAATCGTTCGCTGCATAACCAATTGTCACTGGCAAAGCTCCTGGAATCGCGCCAGGAATTGCCGCAAAAATCCATTTCGGTTTCCACCAGTAAGTGTAAACAAAATTGTAAAGAATCACTGTCCCCCAGCCAAGGAACACGGAAAGGTCCGAGCATTGTCGAAGCAAATCAGAGCCGATCACCAGAAAAGTCACAGCTAAAATTCCAGCCGCGGCAGGTGTCAGCTTGCCTGAAGCTACTGGACGCTTTGCCGTGCGTGGCATTTTCTGATCCATTTTGTACTCTTGAACTTGATTGAGAGCTAGGCTTCCAGAGCTTAAGAAATACAATCCACCAATTAAGTGCAGCAGGTGAAGCCAATCAAAACTGGTTTCAATTGCAAAACTCGTTGCGTACCCAGCGACTCCGCTGAGAACGACAAAAATCACGATTCCAAATTTAGTAAGATCGGCATAAGTTCTGAACATCTGATTGCTTATAGCAGATATTTTCCGCTGGGACGTATTTGTTGCCCTGCATTTTCAATCAATTCGTCACCTTCATTTTTAGCATATAGAATACGCACCAAAAAATCAAATATCTGCAACCGAAATTCACGGATAAATTCCAAATTAGGTTCCATCAGTAGATCCGACAGCAGAAGTATGAATTGCTAAAGAGTATTGCCCTGGAAAACCCGAGTCCAGATATCCAAAGAGCAGAAAAACATGAGAACTGCGAGCACGAAAAATCCGACAGCAAAAATCACTCGATTGGATTTCAAGTCGTATTTTAATCCCATGAAAAAAGCCATCACCAAAAGCGCCTTCACCAAAGCAATTAAAAATGCGACAGGAGCTGCGAACATTCCCAAATTCAATCGAGATGTTCCTACAGTGAGGGCTGTCAGAACCAAAAGGGCTATACAGACTTTACCTAAAACGGCGCTAGGAACGACATGATGATGTTGTTCCTGGTTAAAAGCGTCCTGTCCTTTTTGATTCGCCATATTTTGCTCCTAGCCGATTAGATATAGTAACGGGAAAAGAAAGATCCAGATCAAGTCGACCACGTGCCAGAAAAGTCCAACACCTTCCACAGCGGTGTAGTACTCGGGATTAAAATCTCCACGAAGATTTCGGATCAAGCACCAGGTGATCAGACCCATTCCTAGCAAAACGTGTATTCCATGCAAGCCGGTCATGGAAAAATAGAATCCAAAATACAGTCCAAGATTTTGCGCAACACCGCCTTCATGACTAAAAAAGCGGCCTGGCAAAAGACCTTCATGAAATTTATGAGCATATTCAGTGTATTTAATAAACATGAAAACAGCGCCGCACAAAATCGTCGTGATTAAAGTTAGGTTTGCTTGTCTGCTCTTACCGACTTGAATCAAGTGGATGCTCAAAGCCATGGTCCAGGAACTCACAATCAAGACCACTGTATTGATCGAACCCATCTTCCAATCCAAGTGACTTGCACCTTCGGAAAATGTCTGAGGGTAAACAGCATGCATGAGGAAGTAACCCACAAAGAGCCCGCCAAACATCAAGATCTCGGTGACCATGAAAAGCCAAATTCCTTCTTTGGAACTAGTAAATTCATGCAATGCATCTTTGAAGTGATGTGCAAAATGATGATCCTGGGTATTGTGTGCCGGCGAATGATTATCGGTACTCATAAGGCCCCGCTGTGACGATGGGTTCTACTTTAAAGTTGTCATGTGGCGGAGGCGACGAGACAGTCCACTCAAGCGTTTTAGCTCCCCATGGATTGTCCGGAGCCTTTTCGCCGTATTTCAAACACTGGATGATTGTAGCCAAGGAAATTAAAAATCCAGTGCCGATCAGCCAAGATCCCACGGTTGAAATCCGATTCAACGACTCATAGGCTGGAAGGTAATCAAAATACCGTCGAGGCATTCCCATTGCTCCCAAAATGAACTGTGGAAAGAAAGTGACGTTGAAGCCGATGAAGATGAACACAAAAGACATTCGAGCCCAGGACTCTTTAAACATTTTGCCGAACATTTTTGGCATCCAGTAATACAAGCCGCCCATCAACGCCATTAAAGTTCCACCAACCATCACGTAATGAAAGTGCGCCACCACAAAATAGGTGTCGTGAAAATGAACGTCGAGGCCGATTGTCGCCAACATGATTCCGGTCACGCCACCGATAGCGAATAAGAACAAGAATCCCAAGGCATAAAGCATCGGAGACTGAAAAGATATCGACCCTCGATACAAAGTCGCAAGCCAATTGAACATTTTTATGGCTGTCGGAACTCCAACCAACATAGTTAAAAAGGAAAAGACCACTCCGGCAATTTCAGATTGTCCTGAGACAAACATGTGATGTCCCCACACGAAAAATGAAACTGCTGCAATACCCAATGAAGAGTAGGCGATTGCAGTATACCCAAAAATGGTTTTCCGAGAAAAGGCAGCGATCAATTCAGAGATCACACCCATTGCTGGCAAGATCATAATGTAAACCGCCGGATGCGAATAGAACCAGAAAAAGTGCTGGAATAAAACTGGATCTC
>JAYTZS010000459.1:0-6991 GCA_043741885.1 Bdellovibrio sp.
GCTCGTGCACCGGTTGCGGCCGGCGGCGTCGCAAAATAGGAAGACGGTACCTTCTAAAACAGCATTTTGATTTTGCGGATTTGGATGAGCAGGTCGTCGACATGGTCTTGGAATTCTTCGATTTTATGAGTCATCGTCGAAATAGTTCTGTCCTTTTTAACTTCGGATCGGACGAAGCTTTTCAGTTCTTTCATTGCGGCCCTAGCACCTTCGATGGAGAAACGATCGCGGTGCAGGAGCTTGCGAATCAAGTAGGCATTCTCGACATCTTTTTTAGTATAATAGCGCTGATTGTTGGTTGCTTTCTTGGGCTTGAGAATCTCAAATTCACTTTCCCAGTATCTCAAAACATATTGTTTGATTCCCAACATGTCAGCGACCTCACCAATTTTAAATCCCATTTTTCCCGGAATCGTATTGATCTCTTCTAATAATTTATCATCGCAAAGGGCTGCTGGAAGTGACAAAGTGTGTTCCGGATCGGGCAAGTTCAATTCACCCAGGGTCTCGGCCGCATTTGATTTTAAATCAGGATTCAAAGATTTGACCTGCAGGTTTTTTTCTATCAGGTCATCGCCTAGCTCTATTGAGCTAACGTCACCTAGAGTTTCGACTAGAGTTTCGACTAGAGTTTCGACTGACATTTGTGAGTCCACTTGGGTGGCTGTTTCAATTTCTGATTCAATTTCTGGATCAATCATTTTCTTCCTCGTCTGCGCCAAGCAGATGCGCGTACTCTTCGCCGTTTAACATGGCTTTGAGAACTTGACTTGGTCGAAATGTGAGAACCCGACGAGCACTGATTTTGATTTGCTCTCCGGTTTGCGGATTGCGGCCGACCCGCTCATTTTTTCCTCGCACAATGAAATTTCCAAAGCCCGAAATTTTGATTTTGTCGCCTTCGTGAAGAACGTTTTTGAGAGTGTCGAAAACCAATTCTACAAGCTCAGAAGCTTCTTTTTTAGAGAAGCCAATTTTCTGATAAACTTTTTCAACAATATCCGCTTTGGTCATTGTTGATTTACCGATGTTTTGTCCTGCCATGGGAGACTCACCTATTGCTGTGGGTTCATTCTGGAACAGGCTAGCAAGTTATTGAAACGAATCAAGAATTTATCTCACTGAAATCTGGAATTTGGACCTTAAAGTGCTCAAAACCCGGTCGACGCTCTCGCTAACCACTGAATCTCGCAGCGTGTCTTTTTTGTCTTGATAAATTATGCGAAACGCCACGGACTTCTGCCCGACCTCTAGCTTCTCACCCTCGTAAACATCAAAAACATGAACAGACGTCAGGTGGGGGCCCGCTTCTTTCTCAATCGTACCAATCACCTCACCCACTGGAAGAGATTTTGGCAAAACTAAGGCAAGATCTCTTTCGATCCGCGGAAATTTGCAAAGACTTTCGGTTTTCTGCACTCTTGGTTGGCTTTTGAACAGAGTTTCCAAATCCAATTCTGCTAGCGCTGCTGGCACACGAATTTTGTTATCCTCCAATAAAACCGGATGAACTGTGCCGAGGAAGCCAACTTTTTTTCCTTCGACTACCAAACATGTTACTTGTCCACGGTGCAGAAACCCCGGAATATCACCTTTGTTGGCCAGGGGCTGCCAACTGAAAGAATGGATATGAAAAGCCCGTAAAAAGGCCTCAACCGCTCCTTTGATTTCAAACACCACAGGATGGTGAGATCCTTTCTGCCAAAGACTTGTGGGGACACCCCATGCGGAAATTCCCAGGCGCCAAGACTCTTGGTACTGCCCCGGACCTTGATAATGGAAAACCTTTCCAATTTCGAACAAGCGTCCGAAAGCATTGCCCTGATTGAAATTTGATTTCATATTTTGAAACAATCCCAAGCTCAAACTCATTCGCAAAGAGTCTTGCTCTTCATTTAGTGGATTCAGAACTTTCACTGCCATTTCACTGGTTGGCAGGCCTACTTGTTGCAAAATTTTTGCCTCTTTGACAAATTTCATTTGCGAGTTGGTACCGACGAAAATCAAATTCTGAGCTTGGGAATAACCTTCAGCTCTTAGAACCTCTGAGGTTCTTCTTTGCAGCAAATAATTGAGATCATGTGCTGTCGGAGTCATCGACAGAGTCGGCATGGTCTCAGGAATTTGATCATAGCCATTGAGACGCGCGTACTCTTCGACCAAGTCCATGTCTTGCTCGAGATCAAACCTGTAAGAAGGCGGAATAATTTGATACTCTCCATCGGAAATCTTTTGCAACTGACAGCCTAGCCGGTGCATAAAATCCTCAAACTTTACCGGATCGGCTGGATATCCCAGACGATCCGTGATTGTTTGGATTTTCAATTGAACCGCCGCTTTTTTTTGCATGTCTGGATAAACATCATGTGCATTTCCGAAAGCGTTACCGCCTGCAACTGACAAAATTAGCTCAGTGACTCGATTCAATGCTGTCATCGTGCCTTCAGGATCGACTCCGCGGGCAAATCGGTAACCAGAATCCGTATTCAGGCCATGAGCTCGCAAAGACTTTCGAGCTGACATGGGAGTGAAAAAAGCGGCTTCTAAAAAAACACTTTCGGTGGTGTCGACCACGCCCGAGTTTTTGCCACCAATCACTCCCGCAATACAGAGACTGCGTTCAGAATCTTTGATCATCAACTCGTCACCGGTCAGAATGAGTTCAGTGCCGTCCAAAGTGGTAAATTTCTCGGCTACTATTGCTCTTTCGACGATGATTTTTTTACCAAAAATAGAAGAGGCATCAAAAGCATGCAGCGGTTGCCCCAGTTCCATCATCACATAGTTGGCGCAATCAACAATGTTATTGATTGGCTTCATCCCCACCATTTCTAATCGGCGCTTGATCCATTCAGGGCTAGGGCCGACTTTGAGATTGCACAAGTATCTTCCTGTGTATCTCGGAGCCAGATCGATGGCTCGATTTTCCAGCTGAATTTGATTTTGAGTGGAATCGGTCTGTAACTTCAATTTGCTTTCATCGAAAGCTTGTTGCAATTCACGTCCGAGCAGACAAGCCACTTCTCGGGCCAGGCCATAATGGCTTAGACAATCGGCTCGATTGGCAGTCACTTTCAATTCAAAAGTCACATCGTCAAGCCCCATGTACTGAGCAAAGGATTTCCCAATCGGTGCATTTTCAGGCAGAATTTCGATTCCCTCTGAGCTGAGGGCTGCAGAACTAGCCAGGCCTAATTCTTTCAACGAGCACATCATCCCCGCCGATTCGATATCACGTACGAGGGTGGTTTGAATCAGCTTATTTCCTGGCAGCAGAGCTCCCGGCAAGGCCACAATCACTTTGTCATTGGTTTTGTGATTTTGCGCTCCGCAAACGATTTGGTGCACCACTCCGTCGCCTGTCGTCACTTGGCAAACAGAAAGTTTTTCCGAGTTCGGATGTTTGCCTTTTTCTAGAACGAGTCCGGTGATGACAAATTCATAATCGCGAGATCGATTTTGAATCTCTTCGACTTCAAGACCCGCCTTGGTCAAAATTTCGGCCAGAGCTTCGGGCTTTTGAAAGAAATCTTTCACATCGACAAAATCATTCAGCCATTTAAGAGAAATTTTCATTTGTGTTTACTCGAATTGGTTGAGGAAGCGAACATCGTTTTCTGGAAACAGCCGGATGTCTTCAACTCCATATTTAATAATTGCCATTCGCTCGATTCCAAAGCCAAAAGCAAAGCCCTGCCACTGCGGATACGAAATGCTGGTAAAACCAAACACTTTGGGATTCATCAGCCCGCATCCACCGATTTCAATCCAGCCGGATTCTTTACACATGCTACATCCCTTGCCCTTGCAAATCGGGCAAGTGCAGTCCACTTCAGCAGAAGGTTCGGTGAACGGAAAAAAGCTAGGGCGAAAGCGAGTTTTCAGCGAGTTTCCGAAAAACTCTTTCACAAAGAAACTGATTGTGCCTTTGAGATCACTCATTGAAACTTTTTGATCGATACACATTCCTTCGATCTGATGAAAGTGTGGCAAGTGAGAAATGTCGCTGTCGACTCGGAACACGGATCCCGTTCCAATGATTCTTAAAGGCGGCTTTTCAGTCTCCATTGAGCGAATTTGAATGGGTGATGTGTGAGTTCGAAGCACATGCGTGGGATCGACAAAAAAAGTGTCTTGCATGTCTCGAGCTGGATGATTTGCTGGAATGTTGAGAGCTTCAAAATTATAAAAATCTTTTTCAATCAAAGGCCCCTGCCGGAGGGAGTACCCGAGCCGTGCCATGATGGTGAAAATTTCATGGGTCACTTTAGCGACCGGATGCTCACTGCCAATCGCTCTTTCAAAAGCTGGCAAAGTCATGTCAAGTTCATCTGCTGACATTTTCGCTTCAATTTCTTTTTTCTTCAGCTGCTCATCGATGGCCTCATAAGCAAGCTCCAAAGCCTGCTTCACTTCGTTGACCCATTTGCCAAATAGAGGTTTTTCTTCCTTTGGCAAAGTCGCCATCTCTTTCATGACCTCGGTCAGCTCGCCGCTTTTACCGAAGAATTGAACTTTAAGATCATACAGAGCTTTGCTGGTTTCGGCGGCTCGCATTTTCTGCAAGGCCGTGTTTTTGATCGAGTCCAGTTTTGATTGCGCGTTCGAAGATTGTGACATAGATTTCATGTTATAATGGAAAGCCAAGGTTTGCGCACTGCTAAGGCAACGCATTATACTTGAACAGTCGTACTTAAATAGTTGTACTTCAAAAGTGGATGAGAAATGGCGCACAAGAATAAAACCAACATTTCTCCCTATACGACTCGGAAAAAGAAAAATGAAAAAAAGAAGGAAAAGAAATCAACTGTGGTTGGGCCCGCGGTTCCAGCTAGTTCTAAATGTTCGGCTGTCTTACCAAATCCTTTGCCAACACTTATGAAAACACTTACGAAAACACTCAGTGGAGTTCATAAAAAACCGCTACAGATCTTTACAATCGAAGAGGCCAACGATCGATTATCCGATATCTTTCGAAATCATGATTTTGAGCTTGTGAACCATGAGCAGCGCCGACAGCTCGCGCATTTTTACCGTTTGCTTATGGAGAATCAAGTGAATGAAAATTTCACACGCCTGTTAAAAATCCGCGACATTGCAATTCGCCATTTCATCGACAGCTTGATCATTACTCAATTCACAAATCTGTGTTTCCCGCTGATGGATATGGGAACAGGCCCAGGATTTCCTGGAATTCCACTGAAAATTCTTTTTCCAAACGAACGCATTATTTTAGCTGAAGGAGTTCAGAGACGGGTCGAGTTTCTCAAAACAGTCCGAGAAGCCCTGCAGCTCAAACAACTGGACATCATTGGCCGCAACATCAATCCTTACTTTGCTTATCCAGTTCGTGGAGTGATCACTCGGGCAGTTGAAGATGTTCGCAACACTTTGCTGAATTGCTTGACCTGCTTGCAACTGGGCGGTCGAGTGTACTTGATGAAAGGGCCCAATGTGGATCCCGAGATCTCTGTCGCAGAAAAAGAAGTAGGCGAGTTCTATCGCCTGATTCAAGATGAGGCCTACACTCTGCCTCACACGACCCATCACCGACGTTTGCTCATCTACGAAAAAGTCAAGCTGTCGCCACTTCCTGATTTTGATGAAGAACCTTGGCCAGAGGACGATTGATGATATTGATCACAAGTTCGAGCAACTCTCTTTACAAAAAATTTCTCAGTTTGACCGAATCCAAAGGTTTAAAAACTGAAGGCCTTTTTCTGCTCAGTGGGAGTCAGATTGTTCAAGAGTTTTTGCGGCATCCGAATCTGGAAATTGAAAGCGAAATTTTTTGCCAAGGTCAGACTCCCGCACTCGATCTCAAAAAACAAATTCAGTTTTCAACAGAGCTGTTTCAAACTTTAGATGTGATGGGAACGAAATTTCCTCTCCTAGCAGTTCGGCAACCCACGATCCCCCTGTGGAATCCCCAATCTTTAGTTTCCGGGTTGACTCTTTTGACACCCTTAGGAGATCCGGCCAATCTCGGTGCTCTGATTCGAAGTGCAGAGGCATTCGGAGTGGCTAAGGTTGTTCTTCTCAAAGAGTCAGCTCACGCTTTCTTGCCGAAATCAGTTAAAGCCTCAGCAGGATCTGTGACTCGTGTGCGGCTTGAGAAAGGACCTTCGATTCGGGAGCTTGAAGCTTTTGGCGGCAGTTACATTGGGCTTGAGATGAGAGGTCGAAGTTTAGCTGGATTCACTTGGCCTGAGGAAAGCCGATTGATTATTGGAGAAGAAGGAGCCGGCTTGCCTGACTTTTCTAAATTGCAGAGAATCAGCATTCCCACTCAAAAAGTTGAATCACTGAATGCCACAGTTGCAGCCAGTATTGCACTGTATGATTACAGTCAGAAAAATGATTACAGTCAGAAAAAACTTCTTTCTCAGAAATCAGAGGCAGCGGATTAGATTTTTTTGCATTGCTAGGGGTGGCTCTGTTTTCCACAAACTCAAAACGTAACCGCCACCACCAGAGCCAGTTGGCTTCGCGGCTGAAGCGCCTTGTTGAATGAGCCAATCCACGTGCGCTTGCACACACAATCCCCAAGCTTGAAAACACGTCAAAGCTAAATTCATTGCCTGAACCAGCAAAGGAAAGCCTTCAGCTTCTCCGGCGAGCAAAGCTCTTTCCGCCATTTCTACCGAGCGCTTCATATTTTCATCAATAAGCAGAGATTTTTCAGGCTCTTGAACGATAAAATTCTTCACCTTGCCAACGCACTCCATAGTGACTCCACGTTTTCCGGAATAAGAAACATACCAACCGGGAGTCCAATTTCTATGAATTTTCGAGCGCTCCCCGTCCCGAATAAAGCGAATTCCCTCGCCTGAAAGAGCAACAGCGATATCAACACCACTGCTCTCGCCATGAAAAAGATTTTCCAAAGTTCGCGAAAATTCATAAATTTCATTTTCTGGAATCATCTCGAAACTGTGAAACCACCGTCCCATCGCAACACAAAGAGCAGCTGACGCTCCGAGCCCCGCCC
>JAYTZS010000460.1:0-6939 GCA_043741885.1 Bdellovibrio sp.
GCCTGAAGAACCATTTGCTTTGTCACATCCCAATGCGGATCTAAACTTCGTCCGCTTAGGTAATTTTTTAGGCAAAAGCAAGCGAGCAAAAGCAACAAAGAAGCAGAAGCCGCTTTAGCTAACTTTTTGTGCACTGCTTTGACTTTGAACTTCGGAGTCTTGTGAATTTCAGTTTGTTCCACCTGGCTCATGATTTGATCATGCAAATGGTCCAGATAATCTTCAGAGAACTGCGGAGTGACTGGCGAATTTTCCTTCAAGATCATTTTTGTATCTGAGAGAGATTGAACTATTTCTTGATCTTTTTTTGAGCTTCGTAAAAGAGAGCGCATTTCTGCTCGAGTGGAGACATCCAACTCATCTTCAACATAATCTAACCACCAATTTTCTCGACTCATGATTCCACCTCGGCTGTTCGGCGTTCTACCTGCATGAAAAATCCACCGATTTCTTCAGTCCAGTTCTTGAGATCCTCGTGGGACTCAAGCTCCTCGCGGAGACGCATCAGTGCGTGTCTGTAATTTGCTTTTGCGGTGTCATAAGGACACTCCATAATCTCGGCAATTTCTTTGAAGCTCAAATCTTCATACACTCGCAAGGTCAATGCCATTTTCTGCTTAAACGGCAGCTGGTCCACATGTGATTGAATCAATTTCGAAATTGAATTGTGGACTAGACCCGACTCGGCCACCGCGGCCACAGCCAGTGGGATGTCATCAATGTTGCCGGTATCATCCCGCCGACTGCGCAATTTGTTTTTTGCCGTGTTAATGGCAATTTGAAAAAGCCAGCTACGAAAACTAGAACGAGCTTCAAACGAGTTCAGCCGCTCGTACGCTTTGATGAAACTTTCTTGCACCACATCTTCTGCTTGATCCAAGTCTTTAACGAATCGGATACTCAAACGAAGCAAACTTTTTTGATGTCGCCTGACCAAGATTGAGAAAGCCTTTCTGTCCCCACTTCGAATCAATAGAATCACTTCATTGTCCGAAATCTCTTCCATAGACCATCCCCTCTTGAAAATCGGTTAAACATCCCTGGAACTTTTTTATGGTGAACAGCGTGAGCAGCGCTCTGGGGCGCTCTTGCTAACCTTGCTCAAAGAGCGTGCAACATTGAGACCAGGAAAGTCATGCAAAATTGGACTAAGTATATGAAACTACTTATTATTCAGAAGATAAGAATTGCTTATGGAGCAATCCTTTCAACAAACCTGAGAGCTTTTTTGGCGCTCTAATTGGCGGCAGTGACTCGATTTCGGCCGGACTGCTTAGACTTATAAAGTGCTGCATCTGCGCGTTTAAAAAATTGAGTCCAGTCAGTTTCGTTCGGAAGTCGCGACGCAACACCAATGGAAATTGTCACCGGCATTGCCTGATCTTCGAAGATGAAGGAACTGGTCTCAACTGTTGTGCGAATTCGTTCTGCAACTTCTAAAGCAGTTTTGAGCGGAGATCCGTGTAGAATGATGACAAATTCCTCGCCACCATAACGAGCAAAGTAGTCATTCGAGCGCACCATTTTAGTCCCAATAATTTCCGACATGGATTTCAGAACATAATCACCGGCCGCGTGGCCGAAGCCGTCATTTACTTTTTTGAAAAAATCGATATCAAATACCAACACGCTGAGGTCCTCATTGAGAAATTCAGAGCGTTTCATCGCCTCTGGACCTTTTTCGAGCAGAGCGCCTTTTGAGAATGCTCCAGTCAAAGCATCTTTCTCAGCCTTGTCATTGAGTTCTCTGTTGGTGATGGCTTCCAGATTTCCTCGCTCTAAAAACTTGAAAATCACATTTCCGGTCTTGATCTGGTCGTTGTTTCGCAGCTTCTGAGGAGTCATTGGATGTAGCAAAGTTCCATTGATCAACGTATTGTTAGAAGAACCCATGTCCATAATCACCACTTCATTGCCAGAGACACGGATTTGAGCATGCGACCTGCTAACACTTTTATCGTCGATAAACACGTGGGATTCGACGGAGCGACCGATGATCATTTCCGCCACAACCAGAGCAAATTGCTTTCCCACGTAGCCAGTGGGGCCCATTAAAATCACAAGTGCTGGCGGAGTTTCATCCGCGGCTTTCAGACGACCTTTAAAAGTATCCGAAGTGACAATACTTGTTTTTTCGAACTCATCCCCATGTGGAGCCATAGTGTCCTATTATAGTTCGATTTGAATTTCAGACAAGGTTAGGATTCTAAAATTGATTTTGCGAGTCTTTTGCCCAGCTCAACACCCGGCTGATCAAAGGCATTGATTTGCAAAACTTCGCCAAGCCCTGCCACGACCAACTGCCAGCACATCATCTGGAAACCCAAACTTCGCGGCGAAATATCGTCAATCATCAAGCTAAGTGTAGAAACCTTCTGTTGATTCAATGCTCCCGTGGTACCTCTCGCCTGAGCCGAGATGAGCTCTCCCATGGAGTGCCCATCGAAAAATTCTTGGCCCTGGAAAACCGATTTCCGAACTCGATCCCCGGCGTTTTCTACGGCTTCAAATCGGAAAATGGAAATGAACTTGTCGTGAGGTCCTTCCATGAGCTGTTGGAAAACTGAATGCTGATCGCTAGACCCAATCGCTGTCATTGGAGTGCTTGCCCGTTCGGCAGATTTGCCAAAGCGATTTGTAGCTTTGCCTAAAGACTCGGCCCAAAGTTGCTGCAACCAACGGCCAAAATTTTCATAACCCGAGCAATAAAACCAAAAGAAAGTAATCCACTCTTCACGATTGAAGCTCTGGTGATAATGCGCAATCAGTTGCACGATCAGAACTTTGTCATCGAGCGCAGCCTGGGCTCCTTGACGAAATTCCTCTGGAGAAAACCCAAGAAAGGCCATCGGCAGCATCCCTACGGCTGTGAGAACTGAAAAGCGTCCGCCAACATCCAAAGGAATTTCCAGACAAGCAATATTCTGCTTCTGTGACCATTCGGTCATTGGACTTTTTTTATTTTCCGAAATCACATAAGCCTGGAACTGGGCCTTCTCACTCGCGTAATGCTGCAAAATCAAATCGGCTGCGACCAACGTTTCAATGGTCGATCCGCTTTTGGAAATAAACAGCCAAACGGTCCGTGATTTATTGCCGAGTTTCAAAAATAACTTTTGAAATGCCAGGGCATCAACGTTGTCACAAAAATGTAGTTTTTGTTTGGATTTGGGCTCCTCGAGCAAATCAAATAAGGCTTTCGGACCTAAAGAACTACCGCCGACACCGACAACAACCATTTCATCTGCGACTGCTCGCATCTTTTGAGCGGCCAAGGAAATTTCAGACCAGAGATTATCTCTTTGAGGAACTTGAAAAAAACCCAGATCCTTGCGGTTGAAAACCTGTTCAAGAGCGCTGCGAGATTTTTTAACCTCGTCACTAGAAATAGAATGGTAGGAGTCTAATATTCGAATCACCCAAGCAGCATGGCCGAAGGACTAAGAAACGGCAACATCTTCTTCGATGCGGTGATAACCTTTCCACTCTTTCAAACGCCCACGTGGCCGTGCGCCATCTTCTGGATATTCGAGCAAAACATAAGTCAGTTTGGTGATCTTACCTAAAGATACAATATCGAGTGAGGTCAACTCAGTCCAAGTTCCTGTATTGAAATACTCTTTGTCCTGTGACCACTGCCGATATTGGTACACATGACTGTGGCCAAAAATGACAGTGTGCACTCTCTCGTCTGCTAATACTTTGTGTGCTGATTCGGTGAGATCTGGAAATATAGCGCTCTCAAGCAGGATTTGAAAAAGCTTTTTAAACGACCACCGCCGTCGAGTGTCCCCTTGCCAGGCCGATCTGATAAAGTATTTAAAAGTCTGCAATGTGGTCATCACTGACATCCAGGTTTCGTTGACGAGGGCCCAACGAACCATCCGTGAGAAAGGCCTGATCTTATCAATGAAAGGATATTTATGTTTAATCTTCAAAACATGTTCTATGAAAAAGAGAGAGCCAAAAGGAAGGTTTAAAATCGGCTCGGCTAAATCTTTTTTCAAAAAAAATCTTCGCGGATCCAGGCGGTTCGCCGACTCGTGCATGTGTCCGTGCTCGATATGAATACCATCAAAAAAATACACGATGTTTTTATATCGAATGTTGCTGCCAATGGCCTGATTGAGGTGCTCGCGGCAGGCCGGCCAAAGCATGGCTTGGTCGTGATTGCCGACCACGTAGGTGATTGAGTTTCCAGCTTTACTGGCAAAGTCCGACATCGCTTTGAAAACATTCCTATGCCCATCGACGATGGATCTCAAGATTTCTAGGCAGACACCTTCGGTCAGTACAGTGAGAAAATGACCGCGATAATCGACTTGAAGGAAATTGAGAAAATCTCCATTGATAATCAGTTCGACTTCATAGTCGCGAAATGCGCCCGACGAGTAGTAGTGAAGAAACTCAACAAGTTTTTCACCATAATAAAATTCTTCGAGAGAATTGACTCCGCCACCTGGCAAAATCCGACCTTTTCCCAAATGGAGATCACTGACCACAACTTTGATTTTTTTCACTGAGATTTCAGCGGCAAGATTCGAATGAGGCTCTTTGGTCGTGGTTTCTTCCATGGCGCCTGAGCTTATTCCGCCTTTTTGTAGGGAGCAATTGTGATTGCGGAATTTGTGCTATCATTCACTTCCAGATTCGTCAGAGCAATGCGCAATGCTCGAACTGTGCGTGCAAATTGCTCCTGATTTAGATCCAACAGTTGCTGAAGCTGCATTAATTTATTTTGATAGATTTCAATATCGCTCTGAGTTTGATCACTGCGCCTTTTCAAATCGAGAATAACTTCGTCTTTAGCTCGAATCAAAGTTAGCTTTTCTGATTTGGAAAGCTCTAGACGATTTTCCAATTCACGTTCGCGAACTCGGATTCTTCGCAAATCATTGGCTAATCGATTTTCTAATTCTTCAATTTTTGTTTTCAGCCTTCGAATTTCAGAGTCTTTGGCATCAAGGCCGCCTTTGAAAATTTCAAGTTCAGACTCGTTAATCTCTTTGAGCTCATGCTTTTGCTTTTCGAGATTTTGCAATTTGTGCCGCAGGTCTTCATTTTTTTGTTTTGCTAAATCACCTGCGGAAGAAAGAATCTCATTTTCTTTTCTGAGATTTTCGACTTCTCTCTCAAGCTGAAGAATTCGCTGTTGAGCAAGCTTCAGGCTTTCAGCTTGAATAAACGGATTTTCGAAAGGAGATCCTGCTGCGCGACCACCACCGTGAGCTACTTTCGGCACCAATTGTGGAGACGCTTTTAACTCCGCTTCCAAAGCGGGTGTGCCATCGATTTTTTCTGCCTCTGGCTGGTCTGGTTGGAAAGACTGTCGAAAGTTTGCAATCAGAGTTTGATCGTCTTGCTTGAGGTCATTTTTTTGTTCAGAAGATGACTGTGAAGGTAAAGGAGAGAAATGGGCTTTTTCTATTTCTAGGGGCCCAGCAGGAGCTCCAGGTTTCGCCGAATGCAAAAGTTTTGCAAAATCTGTCTCGGGCTTAGAGGCAGCAAGTGATTCGGCTTCAGTTTCATCCGAATATTCGGAATTGAGCAAAGCTGTCTTATCGTCGTCAGGAGCATGATACAATTCAAATGCCTCCGATGAATCCATCGGCTCGTTTTTGAGATCGTCGAGCATTCGACTGAGCATTTTGTCTTTGGGCTTTTTCTTTTTGTTCTTCATGCCTGAATCAACTATCGGAAAACTCAGGTCTTTCCTTGAGAATCTTAAGCAGTTCAGGCGACAAATCTTAAAGTCGGATCACTTGCATGTACTTTTCAAGACGTTGGTCGAGATCTTTTGGTGTTGTCTTTGAGAGAGCCTTGACACTAAAGTCCTGGATCGTGAAGCTCGCCAGTGACGTGCCCTTGAGACAAGCCATTTTTAGGTCTGGCACAGTTGGAATTCTTCCAAGGCTAGCCAAATAGCCAAAGAACCCGCCAGCAAAAGTGTCGCCCGCTCCGGTTGGATCAATCACTTTTTCGACTGGAAAAGCAGGTAAAATAAAATATCCACTTTCCTTTGTGTACATGACAAATCCGTACTCGCCACGTTTGATGACCAGCCCCTGAGGGCCCATTTCACAAACTTTAGGAGCTGCCTGAATGGCGTTTGCAGTTCCAGTTAACATCATGGCTTCAGTTTCATTAATCAGAACCACATCCACTTTTTTGAGAACTTGATGCAAATCGTTTAATTTTGAAGTGATCCAAAAGTTCATTGTGTCCATTCCAACAAACATCGGCTGGCGCACTTGTTCTAAAACTTTGAGCTGAAGATCTGGAGAAATATTTGCCAGAAACACAAACTTTGAATCTTTGTAATGCTCAGGCAGAATTGGATCAAATTTTTCAAAAACATTTAGCTCTGTAGCTTTTGTTTTCGCTTCATTCATATTTCCATCGTAGGAGCCGGCCCAGTGAAAAGTTTTGCCTTTTTGAACGGTCATTCCAGCAATGTCGACATTTCGAGACTTGAGCAAATGAAAATCTTCTTCGGAGTAATCCTCGCCAACCACTCCGACGACTCGAACCGGCGCAAAAAGAGAAGCGGCCAAAGAAAAGTAATTCGCCGATCCGCCAAGAGCTCGATCGACCTTGCCTGAGGGAGTTTCAACTGAATCATAGGCCAAACTTCCAACAACTAGTATTTCAGACATGCATTCCTCTCGCTTCAACGGATTTCAGGCGACACGGCTTGAAGGGTTTTATCTTTGGAGTATAACGAACCAATCCTTGAGTTGGAAATATCCATCGTGCGAGGCTTGTTGGCAAACTCTGAGGTCAGTTGTCCACAAGCAGCAAAAATATCTCGACCCATAGTTCGTCGTAAGAGCACATGCGCACCTAGGCGAATGAGTTCATTTTGAAATTTTTCAACTTGCTCGTCGGTTGGGCGCTCATAACCAGCACCGGGGTGCTCATTGAATGGAATGATATTGA
>JAYTZS010000461.1:0-6920 GCA_043741885.1 Bdellovibrio sp.
TGCAGCTCATTCCCTTCTCTTGAAAACAAACTTTTTGAAACAAGAGGAGAGAGGACAAAATGAAAGCATTGAAAACTCACGTGGCAGGTGTCGATGTACTTACTAGGCAAAAAGGATCATTCTATCGATCTAAGTATCGCAAGCTGCAGTCGCGCCTGGGATCGGCGAATAAAGCAAAGGTTGGCATCGCCAATCGTCTTGCCCGGGTCATTTACAAAGTTCTAGGCGGCGCGACGTACAAAGATCTTGGGTATATGCGAGGAGATCCTGCGGAAAAACAGATCGAACAGCTTGTGAGAAAACTCAAAAGTTTGGGCGTGGATATTCGTCACGAGAATCATCAGATGATTGTTGCAACCAGAAAAGTGAAAGTCGACGACAGTGGAATCGTGCTTGAAAATCTGAGATAAGGACGCAATAAAAATCGCGAGTTGTGTGTTCCTTTAAAGCGGCCTGCGGCCACTAAGGGATAGCTAGGTTCTCCGACTCAAATTACTTACTAAGCAACGGTAGAACCAAAATTATAAAGCATTGAGTCGCAAAACGGGAAGACGGTACCTTAAGTGGCGTTCCCAAGGGGATTCGAACCCCTGTATCCTCCGTGAAAGGGAGGTGTCCTAGGCCACTAGACGATGGGAACACTCGGAGAAAATCTTACCAGTAGCTAAAGTAAGAATTGGTGGCTCGCGATGGATTCGAACCATCGACCCCTTCATTAAAAGTGAAGTGCTCTACCAGCTGAGCTAGCGAACCACGGTCTGAAACAGAAAAAGCAATTTCTTGGATTTCGTTCTCAGAGTCAACGGATTTTAAAAGATAAAAAAGCAGGTGCTAGTTTATTTTGAAAGCTCTATCGACTCGCTGCTTTTTTGAGCAGAATTATCCAGTGTAAAACAGAATTAAGCAAATAACGGCTTCACCCACAAAGTCTGCTCGCGGCCCGGGCCGATAGAGATAACATCAATGGGTGTTGCAATCTGATTGCCGATAAAATCAATGTAGTTGGTCGCAGCTCGAGGCAAATCTTTCAGAGCATGCAGGCGGCTGATGTCCTCTTTCCATCCGGGCATGTATTCGTAAACTGGCTCGACTCGTTCCAATTCGTAAGCGGATGTGGGGAAGTCCTGCAAGAGCTCACCGCCCAATTTGTATCCAGTGCAGATGCCGATCTTATCGAAACCAGATAAGATATCGAGCTTCATGAGTGCAAGATTTGTAATTCCATTGATTCGAATTGCGTATTTCAAAGCGACCAAATCCAGCCAGCCGCAGCGACGTGGGCGTCCGGTTGTGGAGCCAAATTCGTGGCCTTCAGATTGAATTTTTTCACCAACTTGATCACTTAGTTCAGTCGGGAAAGGTCCGGAGCCGACGCGAGTGGTGTAGGCCTTGCAAATCCCCAAAACTTGAGAAATGGCCGTGGGGCCGATTCCAGTTCCCGTGCAAGCTGAGCCGGCGATTGTCGAGCTTGAGGTAACATAGGGATATGTGCCATGGAGAAGATCAAGCAGGGTCCCTTGAGCGCCTTCAAAAAGAACTCGGCGGTTGGACTTGATCTGCTTGTACACCAAGCTTGAGACGTCCTTGCAGCGGTACGGAGCGAGCTCTTCTGCCAGGGGAGTCAAAAATGAAACCATGTCTTCAATTGCAAAAGGTTTCTCGCTGTAAACTTTTTCCAAGAGAGCATTTTTTTCTTGCAGTGAGAGTTCCAATTTTTTTCGCATCACTGAGACATCAAATAAATCACCGAAGACCAGGGCTCGTCGGGCCGCTCGGTCTTCATAGGCCGGTCCAATGCCTTTTCCAGTAGTTCCGATTTTCTCAGCCGAAAGAGATTTCTCTCGAGCGGCGTCCAAAGCTTTGTGGTAGGGGAGAATGATTGTGCAAGAATCACTGATCAGAAGCTGCTTGGGATTTTGTAGATAACCTGAAGCTTTTAGTTTGCGAATTTCATTGAGAATGCCTTCGACGTCAATCACCACTCCGGGTGCCACAACACAGGTTTTTTCAGTGTGCAAAATTCCCGAAGGAATTAGATGCAGGATTGTCTTTTCACCGTTCACTACTAGTGTGTGGCCGGCATTGGCGCCGCCCTGGTAGCGCACGACCATGTCAGCTTTGGCAGCAAACACATCAACAATTTTACCCTTGCCTTCATCGCCCCATTGGGCGCCGACAACGACGATTCCTGACATGCAATTCCTCTCTTAAAAAGAGTCGATAAGTGATTCAGTGAGTGATTCAGCGAGTAAGTCAGTGAGTAATTCAGAAATACACTAGCGAGTGGTCAAATAATGGTCAAAAGCAAAACGCGAGTTGCCACTTTAATCGTCTTTCTTCCAAGGTGCGACTGCGCCGTACCATGCGGCTTTGGGCGGGAGAGTGTCAGAAGTTGAAGAATCGACAAAGAATCGAATCATTTTCAATGCAGCTTCCTCGCTGGCTTTGGCAAATGCCTCTTGAGTGTTAGCGCCACAATGCGGGGTCAGCACCACATTTGGATACTGCAGCAGTTTTGAGTTGCGCGACAAAGGTTCTTTTTCGAACACATCTAAACCGACTGAGCCAATCGTTCCATTTTCCAGAGCTTCACAAAGATCGCCTTCATGAATCACCGATCCACGGGAGGTATTGATGATTGAAATTCCTCGGTGAATGGACTCGAAGTGAGCCCGGTTCAGCATGTGCTTGGTCTCGGTCGTGCCGGGAACATGGAAGCTCAGAACATCCGCCCTTTTTAACAGCTCTTCATAGGCTACTCTTTCAGCCTGAGCTGCGCGAAAAGAAATTTCACCGGCATAAGGATCAAAGGCAATCACATTCATATCAAAGGCGTTGGCAAAATCAGCCACTCTTTGGCCTATACGACCTAAGCCAACAATGCCGTAAGTTTTTCGATTCAGTTCCATTCCGGTGACAGCTTCACGATTCCATTCGCCAGCCTTGAGGGCTCGGTGGGACTGCGGAATTTTATTGGCACAAGCGAGAACCAGGCCCCAGGTTAATTGAGCTGCACTTTCGACATTGGCTTCCGGAGTGAACATCACGGTCACTCCCCATTTTTGGGCTGCATTCAAATCAATGTGATCAAAGCCACTGGTGGAGGTCACAATCACTTGCAGTTTTTTAGCGCGTGCGAAAAGCATTTCATCAATCTGCGTTCGGCTTCGAATCACCAATCCGTTCACATCACTGAGATCAACTTTGTGAAGCTGAGGCGTCTCTGTTTTTTTGACTTCGAGAAATGGCTGTTGCGACAAGGTGAGATAAGCTTCTGAGGCGAAGTTGTCTGTGACTAAGACTTTTTTTCTCGCCATAGGATCGGATTTGCTCATGTTAAAGGCCCCAGAAAGAACGCATGTCAGCTTCCAGGGCCTGCATCAGTTCTGGATCGCAGTTGGAGGAATCCATCGAGTGGATGATTTCCCCTAAGTTCATCATCAGTCGGACCATTTGTTCCGGCTCAATTGAACCCATGTGGCCGATTCGAATGATTCTTCCTTTGGCTTTGTCCTGGCCACCCATGATGGTGGTGTGAAATTTTTCTTCAAGCTGTTGACGGATCTTTTGGCCGTCCATACCGTAAGGAACATTGAGAGCCGTTAAAGAATTCGACGGAACTTCGGCGAACAGCGGCATTCCCATTTTCTGAGCAAATTGCCGAGTGAAGCGAGCTCGTTTTTCAATTTGTAAAATAAGATTTTCAAAACCCATTTGCGAAATCATTCGCAGTACAACATCCAGGGCGCGAATCAAAGTCACATTGGAGCTAAAAAAAGTTTCGCCTTTCTCATTTGCAGTTCGCTCTTTTCGCACATCAAAATAATATCTCGGAGTGGCATTTCTCTCTATTTTTTTCCAGGCTTTTTTCGAAAATGAAAAGAGTGAAAGCCCCGTCGGCAACATAAATGCTTTTTGCGATCCGCCGACCAAACCATCGATATGCCACTGATCCATAGGCAGCGGCATGGCACCAAGAGCTGTGATGCCATCAACGAGAAAAAGGATATCGGGTCGATCTGACAGAAATTCGCCTAACTGCTGAATGGGATGCATGACTCCAGTGCTGGTTTCACAAGCTTGGCATAAGACGATTTTGGTGTCCGGATACTTAAGCAAGTGAGCGCCAACTTGATCCACGGTGACAGCGCTTCCCCAATCCACTTTCATTCGATTGAGCTTGCCGCCGAAAACCTCGACCATTTCGCACCATCGCTCACCAAATTTTCCAGAGTCAATTCCCAGCACCCGGTCGCCTTTTTGCAACACATTGACCAGCAAAGCTTCCATTCCGCCAGAGCCGGTGCTGGAGGAAATAAAAACAGACTCTTTGGTCATGAAAACTTTTTTTAGGCCGTCGAGCACTCGCTTCAAAATCTGATCAAATTCCGGAGTTCGATGATGAATCATCGGCAAAGCCAGCGCTTCTTGCACTTGAGGATGGAGATTCACTGGACCTGGAGCCAAAACATTGTAAACTGTCGCCATGAAGCGATCCTACAACGAAGTTGTGAAAAAAGTCAGTCTCTGCCTGAAAGTTTGCACTCATTTCCTGATTATTTTCTGCTTGAGCGGTTGTGCTTATCGTCTGGGCAGTCCTGACCGGAGTCTGCCTGGTGGCTATCGTCAGGTTTACATTCCACTGTTCAAAAATAAATCTTTCGAGCCTAGCGTCGAAGTGGCTTTTACCAATGCTTTGATTCTAGAATTCGCGCGCTCGAAAATCGGTCGAGTCACCGACCCTCATCAAGCCGAAGTGATGATCGAAGGCGAAGTCGATTCGATTCAGTACAACGCCAGCCCACCAAGCTCTGGAGGATCCCTGCCAACCGGCGCTTTCCTCTCTCCGCTTTATCAAATTTTAATCTCGGCTCACGTCACTTTACGCCGAAATTCCGACAAGTCGGTTTTGTGGAGTGGAGTGTTCAAAGGCGAACGAAATTACACGGCCCCCACGGTCAGTGCAGCCGGGATTAACACAGTGAATCCACTTTACAACCTCACAGCAAGAAGGCAAAACATTGAAGCTGCGGCAGCAGAGATGATGTCAGAAGCCCACGACCGAATAACTGAGAATTTTTAATGCAACTTGAACCCCAGCAGTTTTATCAAAACGTTGAAAAAAGTTTTGAGACACAGAAGTTTGTGCCTCTTTATTTTTTTTATGGCGAAGAGCCTTATTTGATTTCTCAAGCGGTGAATTATCTCAAAGTCTGCGCCCTTCACAACGGCGCCGCTGATTTCAATTTCAATTCTTTTTACGCTGCAGATGCCGACATGACTCAAGTCAAAGACGAAGTCGAAACTTTGCCCATGATGGCTCCTCGTCGAGTGATCTTGCTACGTGAAGTGCATGACCTCACAGACGGCGAGTGGGGGGAGCTTGAGCCTTTGTTTCAGTCGCCGGTTGACAGCTCCGTGTTTATTTTAGCCGGCGCAAAAGTTGACAAGCGAAAGAAGTTTTTCAAAAGCTTGATTGCCAAAGCCATTCACGTTGAATTTAAGAAGCCTTTTGAAAATCAAATCCCTGGCTGGATTCGGCATATCTGCAAAGGCCATGAACTGAGCATTTCAGATGATGGAGTGCAGTTGCTTCACCGTTTGGTGGGCAATCAGTTAGCTGAGATTGAAGCCGAAGTTTTGAAACTGAAAGATTACCTCGGCATCCGAAAATCAGTTGAGCTGGAGGATGTGGCTCAATGCGTGTCCCGAAAGCGTGAAGAAAACGTGTTTGATTTGACCGAGAGAATTGCTGAAGGAGACCGTGTTGAATCGCTTGTGCAGCTGGTTCAGCTTCTGGACCAAGGCCAAAACGAAATCGGAATTGTCTCTTTGGTGTCTCGGCACATGCGAATTTTGCTGTTGATCAAACAAGGTCTTGAGCAAAACTTGAGCGGTGCGAAGCTTGCTCAAGCGGCGATGGTGCCGACTTATTATCTCGACGATTATGTCCGTCAGGCCAAACGTTGGTCCGTCAAAAAACTGGAAGGCTGTTTGATGATTCTTTCCGAAACGGACCGAGCTCTTAAATCTTCCCCATTGTCCTCGCACATTTGGTTGGAGAACTTAATTCTAAAAACTTGTGGCTTGCAAAGTGCGAATGGGCGGTCAGAGCCGTCGAACTCGACCAAATACTAGTTGTTGTTTGAAGCTTTTCCTCCGATCAGTCTTTGATGTCATTTCAACCTATTGGGTCGACTTACAAACGAAAATTCCCGCGCCGGCTGTTTGCTCGCTCAGTTGGATTTTTAATCGATGGTAATTACTCGGTGGGTTCCGGCTTTGAACTTGGTGAAGGTGGATTGTCAGTCCTGCTACCAGACAACTATCCTGTCGGAAAAGAAGCTGTTCTCAGCTTTCAAATTCCGCATGGCAGTTTTATTTGCGTGCGAGTGGAAATCCGAAATTCTATGGTCAATAAGAAGACAGGTCTTATCACGGTGGGCTTTGCCTATAAGAATCTGACTTTTGAACACAAGCGAGAAATCCGCTCGTATGTCTCAGCTCGAACTGAGCTGGAAAATTATCAATAAAGCGAAATAATGAAAAACTGAACTTCTCAGATCCTGATCAAACTTTGACCAGGTTCGGATTTGTTAGTTTTATTTGGTCGCGGTCGCGGTTGCGGAAGTTGCAGCTGCGTGGACTCGCTTTGATAGACGAGAAATCTTGCGTGCAATTGTCTTTTTAGACAACATGCCCTTGCCAGCAATGGACATTGCCTTTTTCATGTATGCCTTGAGCAGGTCAGGGACATCTTTTGACTTGGCTTCGAGGCCTTTTGTCAGATTTTTTTCAGTTGTTTTAACGGCTGCTTTTGCACGTGAGTTTCGAGCTTTTCGAACAACTGACTGCCGAGCGCGTTTCTCTGCCGACTTATGATTTGCCAAGGGGTAACCTCCAAAGTAGTCTCTTTCAAG